>LUYY01000212.1 GCA_001603415.1 Bacteroidales bacterium Bact_07
TTGCTAAGAGAAATGCAAGAACTGGCCGTAACCCTCAAACCGGAAAGCCCATCAACATTAAGGCTAAAAAGGTTGTTAAGTTCAAAGCTGGTAGCGAACTTAGCGGAAAAGTAAATTAATTTTTTCCTTTTTTTCTAAAAGGAGAACCTTTATTCGGTTCTCCTTTTTTATTTTTGTTTCATGAAGTTTAAGGTTGAAAGTATCGATAAGGAACTCCGAAAAAAATTGATTGATTATCTATCGCAATTCGTTTACGATAGACGGTATCAGCTTTTTAGTAACATTATTAGCAACAGAACCCGTTACCTTACCGTTGTTCTTGAGGACATCTATCAACCCCAAAATGCCAGCGCAACCCTAAGAACATGCGACTGTTTAGGAGTTCAAGACATCCATATCATTGAAAACCGCAATAGGTTTTCGGTTGATTCCGAGGTGGATATGGGAGCCTCCAAGTGGCTTACTTTACATAAGTATAACAACCTTGAGAACAATACTTTAGAGGCTATTAATACCTTAAGAAATAAAGGCTATAGGATTGTAGCAACCACTCCGCATAAAAACGATTGCACCATTAAAGAACTAGATATAAATAAAGGTAAGGTTGCCCTCTTATTCGGAACCGAACTTACCGGTTTATCGGATTTAGCCCTAAAAAATGCCGATGAATTTGTTCGCATCCCCATGTTTGGGTTTACTGAGAGTTTCAACATTTCCGTATCGGTTGCCATCACATTATATGAATTAACTGGTAGGTTGAGAGAGTCCGGAATGGATTACTTGTTAACATCCGATGAACAGGAGGAAATATTGCTTGATTGGTTAAGAACCTCGATTCGTAACTCAAACCTAATTGAAAAAAGATTCTTTGACGAACTAAAAATAATCAAGCAATAATCTTTCAATCATTTTTTGTAAATTCGTAAAAATTTCACTGAAAAACTCTTGGGTATGAACTGTATACTTGTTGACGACGATGAGATGTCGAGAAGATTAATTGAAGATTACGCTTCAAGAGTCGACTTTATTAGGTTGATTCGTTCTTTTTCCAATCCTGTTGAAGCGTTAAGTTTCCTTCAAAATTCACCCGAAGAGGTTAATCTTATCTTTCTTGATATCGAAATGCCCGAAATGTCGGGTATCGATTTTTTGGAAGCAAGCTTAGCCAAAGCCCAGGTCGTAATTATATCCTCAAAAGAAAAGTATGCCCTAAAGGCATTTGATTACAGTGTAACCGATTACCTTTTAAAGCCAATTACTTTTCCCCGTTTCTTTAAAGCTGTTTCCAGAGCCTATGAGCGTTACAACCTTTTACGTTCACCATTCGACGACGATCGTGAAATATTTATTAAGAAAAATAATTCTCTGGTAAGGGTTAGGTATGGCGATATCCTTTGGATTGAGGCTATGGAGAACTACGTTATCATTGTAACTACCCATGAACGTTTCACCATACACCTGACAATGAAGTCGATAGAGAATCAACTACCTGGCGTTCGGTTTAAGCGCGTTCATCGATCGTTCATAGTTAATGTAGGAAAAATTGAAACCATTGAGGATAATGTTATTTCCATTCGTAGCAACGATGGCCGTAAGACTATACCGGTAGGTAAATCGTATCGTGAGGCGTTAATCAATGAACTAAATCTAATTGCAAATAAGTAGGACGAAATGAATGTGTTGAGGCAGCTCTTTCTGGAGCATTTAGCCCAAACATCGGAATCGCCCCTAATGCTTGAGGTAAGTAAAGCTGAAGGGGTTTTTCTATTTGGGCCAAACGGGGAGAAATATTTCGATTTAATTTCTGGAATTTCCGTTAGCAATTTGGGACACGGAAACCCAATGGTGATTAAGGCTGTCCAGAACCAGGCAGCCGATTACATGCACCTTATGGTTTACGGGGAGTATATCCAAAAACCTCAGGTTGAACTTACAACCAGCCTTGTTAAGTTTTTACCTGAAAGTTTGAATTCGGTGTATTTGGTTAATTCAGGAAGCGAAGCAGTTGAAGGTGCGTTGAAGTTAGCAAAACGCTATACGGGCAGGAGTGAGATTGTTGCTTTTAAGAATGCCTACCACGGAAGCACCCATGGGGCTTTAAGCGTAATGGGTTGCGAGGAACAAAAGCGCAACTACCGTCCATTACTTCCCGATGTGCGATTTCTGAACTTTAACAGCATTGCCGATTTAGATCAAATTACTGAACGGACTGCTTGCGTGATTGTTGAGCCCATCCAGGGCGAAGGAGGTATCCGTATCCCCGATACCAATTACATTCGCAGGCTACGTGAGCGATGCAGCCAAACTCGAACCTTGCTGATTTTTGATGAAATTCAAACTGGCATGGGCCGAACAGGAAAAATGTTTGCCTTTGAGAGGTTCGGGGTTGTTCCTGACATCTTGTTACTGGCTAAAGCATTTGGCGGAGGAATGCCATTGGGCGCTTTTGTAGCTTCAAAGGAGATTATGAAAACGTTGACAAACAATCCTATACTTGGGCATATTACCACTTTTGGTGGGCATCCGGTATCGTGTGCGGCTGCCCTGGCTTCGCTTAACTTTTTGAGCCAGTCAAAAATTGTTGAACAGGTTGATGCAAAAGGAGAAATCATTGCTGAAACTTTAGCAAGGCATCCAAAGGTTTTAGAGGTTCGTCGGGTTGGGCTTATGATGGCTGTTGAACTTGGTTCGTTCGATAAGGTACAGGCTTTAATCAGGTATGGGCTTGAACATGGGTTCATTTTGGACTGGTTTTTGTTCTGCAACACAGCAGTTCGTATAGCACCACCTCTTACTATTACTGAGGATGAGTGCCGAACCGTTGCTAAACTTATTACTGAAGGTTTAAATGCAATTCAATAAAAAAATTAAAGCCATGCGTAGGGTGTGCTTAATTTTTGGATTATTTTTTTTATCCACATCGGTTTTTGCACAGGAACTATTAGACTTTGCCAAAACAGAGGATAGCCTTAAGGCAGTTTTTAAGAGCATTGCTTTAGAAACATCATACTCCCGACGCGATTCCTTGAATTCTGTTTTTTACAAAATGCTAACGACTGCCCTAAAGGTTCAAAGTTCATACGGCTATCCTTTTGATTCAATCCGTATTGGGAATTTAAATTCGCCCGATGGTAGATTTCGGGTTTTCACATGGAATATTCCCCAGCCTGGAGGCTATCAAAAATATTTTGGGTTGATGCAGGTTAAAAACCCCGATGGCACAGTTAAATTAATTGAGTTGAACGACTCACGCAATAGCGTTACTGATGCTAAAAACGAAAAGTTAACTGCCGATCGTTGGATGGCTGCACTTTACTATCAAGTTACTCATTTCAAAACAGCTGCAGGGAATGCATACATTCTTTTGGGATACGATTTCAACAATCTATTTACATCAAAAAAGATAATAGAGGTTCTTACCTTCGATGCCGCAGGGAATCCCAATTTTGGTTCTCCTGTTTTCAATGTTGATGGAAAGTACAGGCTATCGCGAATTGTTTTTGAGTTTAATGCACGTGTAAGTATGGTGCTCAGGTATAACGAAGACAGCAAAACCATTGTTTTCGATCATTTATCACCTTCGAGCCCTGAGTTTGCAGGCGATTTTCAGTATTATGGCCCCGATGGCTCATTCGATGGCTTTAAGCTTGAGGGTACTGAATGGGTGTATGTAAGAGATTTAGATTTACGAAATCCACGTCGTTCAAAACCTAAGCCCGTAAATGCACCGGTTGATATAAAGGAGCCGGGATTCCTTTATAGGCCAAATATTAGTTCAACCAAAAAGTAATTATCAGTCCAATAATTTGTTAGTCGTAATTGTGTCAAATCAAACTAATTGTTAAATAAATGAAGAAGCTGATGACTTTAATTTGCTTTGCAACGGTTGGTTTTGCGCTTAACAGCTGCGATTCTGAAAAACCGAAGGATGATTTTAAGTGGCAAATCGATCAGTTTGCCGACATCCGCATTATGCGTTACCAAATTCCTGAGTTTGAAAAACTAACCCCGCAACAACGCGTGTTGGTTTACTACCTGAGTGAGGCTGCTAAATGCGGGCGCGATATTATTTGGGATCAGAATTACAAGCACAACCTGGCAGTAAGGTCTATCCTGGAGGCCATATATAATGGTTATCCCGGTGAGCGTTCGGGTGAGCAGTGGGATCAATTTATGGTTTACCTAAAACGCGTCTGGTTCTCAAACGGAATTCATCACCACTACTCAAACGATAAAATTTTACCCGGTTATAGTACCGAGTATTTTACCCAGCTCATCAACCAAACACCCGATTCACTTTTCCCCAAGGAATTGGGTGGAAAGATTCAAATTATCGAAAAGTATTTACCAATCATTTTCGATCCGAATATTGCCCCTAAAAGGGTAAACCAGGAGGCCGGTATCGATATGGTTGCCCAGTCGGCCTGCAACTACTACGAGGGGGTAACCCAGGCTGAGGCCGAAAAATTCTATGCCAATATGGCAAACCCTACCGATTCAACCCCCATTTCTTACGGGTTAAATTCAAAGCTGGTAAAAGACAACGGAAAACTTGTTGAAAAGGTTTGGTATATCGATGGCATGTATGGTAAAGCCATTGAACGCATTGTTTACTGGTTACAAAAAGCCGCAACAGTTGCTGAGAATGAACATCAACGCCAAGTGATTGAAAAATTGATTGAATACTATAAAACCGGTGACCTAAAAAAGTTTGATGAGTATAACATACTATGGGTTAACGATTTACAATCGAGGGTCGATTTTGTAAACGGATTCATTGAGAACTATGGCGATCCCTTGGGCTACAAGGCAAGCTGGGAGGCTGTGGTTAACTTCCGGAACGAGGAGGCAACCCGTCGCACTCAAACCATTAGCGAGAATGCCCAGTGGTTCGAGGATCATTCCCCTATTGATGATAGGTTCAAGAAGAAGGAAGTTAAAGGCGTTACCGCAAAGGTTATTACTGTTGCCCAGCTTGGTGGCGATTGTTATCCTTCCACACCAATTGGCATCAACCTGCCCAATGCCGACTGGATTCGTAAGGTGCATGGCTCAAAATCGGTTACCATGGATAATATTACCTATGCATACGACCAGGCCGCAATGGGGAATGGATTTCTTGAGGAGTTTGCCTGGTCAAACGAGGAAATTGAGCTAAACAAAAAGTATGGATACCTAGCCAGCAGCCTACATACCGATTTGCACGAGTGCCTTGGCCATGGCTCGGGCCAATTGGCGGAGGGAGTTAAGGGCGATGAGCTTAAGAATTACGGTTCACCGCTGGAGGAGGCACGCGCCGACCTGTTTGCCCTTTACTACATTATGGATTCCAAAATGGTAGAACTCGGATTAATGCCAAGCCTTGATGTGGCAAAGGTTGAATACTCAAACTACATCCGTAATGGCCTTATGACTCAGCTTACCCGTGTTGAGTTAGGTAAAAACATCGAGCAGGCTCACATGCGCAACCGCCAGCTTATTTCAAAATGGTGCTATGAGCATGGAAAGGCTGATAATGTGATAGAACGAAAGGAGCGCGAGGGGAAGGTTTACTTTGTGGTAAACGATTACCAGAAGTTACGTCAGCTTTTTGGACAACTACTAAAAGAAATTCAGCGGATTAAATCCACTGGCGATTTTGAGGCCGGTAAAGCTTTGGTCGAAACCTATGCGGTTAAGGTTGACTTCGATTTGCACAATCAGGTTCTCGACCGTTTTGCTAAGCTAAATATAGCACCCTATGGCGGCTTTATTAACCCCCGAATAGTTCCAGTTACTAGTGGCGATAGTATAGTTGATGCAAAAGCGGAATATCCCGATAACTACGTTGAACAAATGATGGAATATTCAAAGGAGTATTCATATCTGCCTTTATATAACTAAAAAAATAAAAGCCGGGCTAACCCGGCTTTTTTTAATCGTCTTCGATGTTTTTAACCTAAATTCATCAATTGAAATAATCAATTGACAAATCGACTAACAAAATCTGATCATTCCGAAAGTTTGGAATGAATGATTTTGATAAGTTAGGACTACCTTGACAAGTCAATAGAAACAGGATGTTTTAATGTTTTTTGGGTTTCTATTGACTAATCTTGGTCTATTTTTTCTATTTTTGTATATGGATGGTAGTATTTTAATAATCCCGTGGTCAACATTTGGAAGGCATGGAGACTATTGAAAAAATCAGAAACAGAATAGCAATATACATTGTTGACTACAGTATTGAGTGGTCTGATGCTCTCTATAAAGGTATTGAATGCACCGAACCCTTTTTTATCAAAAAATTCTCTAATGGTGAGGACTTCATCAATTTTATAAGATCAACAAGGCTTAGCAAACGAATAACCCATGTAGCCCTTATTGGCTATACTTTTTACGACGAAAAGAATCAAACCCTCATGAATGGCATTGAAATTCTGGAATCACTAAAAAAAGTAAAGCCATTTGTGAATGCCATTATGCTTGCCAATGACGATGAACAGGAGTATGGTGGCTATGTTAAGAAACTTGGTGCTGTTGCAGTAATCAATAAGGATGAGAGCGCCTTGATGAGAATAAATAACCATATTTCGATGCTTTACAGCAAACAGGCTCTTGCGCAACGTAAAAAAGATTTTGAAACTTCACTTTATATCTGTATTGCAACACTTCTTGTAACGGTTTCTTACGTGCTAATCAGCAATTATTTAATCTGACAAAATTTCACTCGCTTGCCTAATTGACATCCACTTGTCAATTCTAGTAATTATATTACATAATTGAAAATCAATTAGATGAAAAAATGTTTATTTTACACTTTCCATAATTTATTTATTGGCACTGGAATTGAATCAATGGGAACGATTAGTGTATGAGTTATGTTTAACCAAAAATACTGATGTGCAATGCAAACAGGAAAAATAGGTGTAACCACTGAGAACATTTTCCCGATTATTAAGAAGTTTTTGTATTCCGATCACGAGATATTTCTTAGGGAGTTAATATCAAACGCAGTAGATGCCACCCAAAAGTTAAAAACTTTGGCGTCGGTTGGAGATTTCAAGGGGGAGCTTGGCGACATTACCATTAGGGTTAAGGTGGATAAAAAGCAAGGCACCCTTACCATAAGTGATAGCGGAGTGGGCATGACAGCCGATGAAATTGACCGCTACATTAACCAAATTGCCTTTTCGGGCGCTGAGGAATTTCTGGAGAAGTATAAGGCTCAGGCAAATGGTATCATTGGCCACTTTGGGCTCGGTTTTTACTCGTCGTTCATGGTGAGCGACAGGGTCGAAATTATTACCCGTTCGTGGCAGGAGGGTGCTAAAGCCGTTCGCTGGAGTTGCGATGGAACACCTGAGTATAAAATTGAGGATGCCGACCGTGAGTCTCGCGGTACCGATATCGTTTTACATATAAGCGACGATTCAAAGGAGTTCCTTGAGGAGCATAGGATTGAAGAGTTGCTTCGCAAGTATTGTCGGTTCTTACCCATTCCCATAGCCTTTGGAACCGAGAAGGAGTGGAAGGACGGCAAAGAGGTTGATACCGGAAAGGATAGAATAATTAACGATACCAATCCGCTTTGGACTCGTAAACCTGCTGAGCTCAAGGACGATGATTACCAAAAGTTTTACCGCGACCTTTACCCTGCTCAGGAAGAACCTCTTTTCTACATCCATCTGAATGTTGATTACCCCTTTAACCTTACAGGTATCCTTTACTTCCCGCGTATCAAAACAAATTTTGATATTCAAAAGAATAAGATTCAGCTTTACTGCAACCAGGTTTATGTAACCGATTCGGTTGAGGGTATTGTACCAGAATTTTTGACTCTGCTTCATGGAGTTATCGATTCACCCGATATTCCTTTAAATGTTTCGCGCAGCTACCTTCAGAGCGATTCCAATGTGAAAAAAATATCGTCGCACATTACCAAAAAGGTAGCCGACAGGCTTCAGGAAATATTCAAGAACGACCGCGAGCAATTCGAAAAGAAATGGGACGACCTTAAGCTGTTCATCACCTTTGGTATGATTACCGATGAAAAGTTCTACGAGCGTGCCGAAAAATTTGCCTTGCTCAAGAACGTAGATGGAAAATATTTCACCTTTGAGGAGTATGAGAAGCTGGTTAAGGAGAATCAGACCGACAAAAATAAAACCCTTGTTTACCTGTATGCCAGCGATAAGGACGAACAGCATAGCTACATTGAGGAGGCTAAGGCTCGCGGCTACGATGTGCTGCTTATGGATGGACAACTCGATCCGCATTTCATTAATACCCTGGAGACTAAGCTTAAAGAAACCCGTTTTGCCCGTGTGGATTCTGATGTGATCGACAAGCTAATTGTGAAGGAGGATCGTAAGGAAGTTAGCCTATCGGCTGAGGAACAATCCGATTTGAGGGCTGTTTTTGAGGGTGCACTTCCTTCGGAAGACCACTACTGGGTGTCGTTTGAGGAACTTGGTGAAAATGCCAACCCGGTAATAATTACCCAATCGGAGTTTATGCGCCGCATGAAGGACATGGCCGCCATGAGCCCCACCTCCAGCTTTTATGGCAGCATGCCCGATAGCCGTAACCTTGTGGTTAACGTATCGCACCCCTTGGTTAAGGCTGTTATTGATGCAAAAAGCAAACAGCTTGGCGATAAGCTGAATGAGTTAAACGAAAAGATCAAGCCTGTAAGGGAAAAGGTTGATGAGCTGGAAAAAGCCCAGAAAGGTAAAAAGGACGAAGAGGTTCCCCAAGCCGATAAGGATGCCTTGGCCGATGCCGAAAAGCAACTCGACAAGCTCGAAGAGGAGCGCAGCTCTGTGCTCAAGGCCTTCGGAAAGGATTACAAGCTGGTTAAACAGCTTATCGATTTGGCATTGCTGGCCAATAACATGCTTAAAGGCGAGGATTTAAGCCGGTTTGTGAAGCGAAGTATTGAGCTAATTAAACCTTAGTAAAGGCAAATAAAATCTTTTTATAACGAGGTTAGAATAACATCTAACCTCGTTTTTGCTTTTTTTAAATA
>LUYY01000213.1 GCA_001603415.1 Bacteroidales bacterium Bact_07
AGTCCGGGCGAGGGCATAAAGTTATTGAATGGGTCTTCGGCCAGTATTCGGCATTCAATGGCATGCCCATGCTGGGCTATCTCATCCTGTTTAAACGATATTGGCAAGCCTGAGGCAATGCGGATTTGCTCTTTAACCAGGTCGATGCCGGTAACGCGCTCAGTAATGGGATGCTCCACCTGCAAGCGGGTGTTCATCTCAAGGAAGTAGAAGTTGTGGTTGGCATCAACCAGAAACTCTATGGTTCCTGCTCCAACGTAGTTAACAGCCTTTGCGGCTGCCACAGCCGCTTTACCCATTTCGTCCCTAAGTTCAGGGGTAAGAAAAGGCGATGGGGTTTCCTCAACTACCTTTTGATGCCTACGCTGAATGGAGCATTCGCGCTCAAACAGATGAACAGTATTGCCATGCCTGTCGGCAAGTATTTGGAACTCGATATGGTGAGGCGATTCAACATACTTCTCAATGTAAACGGTATCGTCGCCAAAGGCCGATAGGGCTTCGGACTGAGCCATTTTCACAGCCGATATCAACTCCTCGGGCTTGCGAACCAGTCGCATTCCTTTCCCACCACCACCAGCCGAAGCCTTGATGATGACCGGCAGGCCAATCTCGTCAACAATCTTACGAACGGTTTCCATGTCCGAAACCTTTTGCTGGGTTCCGGGAACAACAGGCACGCCAGCAGCAATCATGGTTTGGCGAGCGGTTATCTTGTCGCCCATTTGGTTTATGGCTTGGGGGTCGGGACCAATAAAGATTATTCCAGCCTCGGCGCATTTACGGGCAAAATCGGCGTTTTCCGAAAGGAACCCGTAGCCCGGGTGAATGGCATCGGCGCCCGCTTTCAGGGCTACCTCAATAATCCTATCGCCATTCAGGTAGCTTTCGCGCGAGGGCGATGGCCCAATGTGATATGCCTCATCGGCATAGCGAACATGGAGTGCACGCCGGTCGGCATCGGAGTAAACCGCTACGGAGAGTATTCCCATCTCGCGGCACGAACGGATAACCCGGACTGCAATCTCGCCCCGGTTAGCAATTAAAACTTTTTTAATCATAGTTGTCCCAGATATGAATCCGTGACAAAGGTATGGAAAAAATCTTTTTTGTGCAAGCAATTTTATACAAATATGTTGTTCGGCATAATTCTATAGCATGTTTGTATTCGCCGAAAACGTTTTAAATCAACATCTTGGATAAAACGTTCGTTTGATTATTTTTATTAAGTCTAAAAGGTAGAATCGGAGAATAAGGAGAAGGAAAAGGAACTAAGGGGCGGAGAAGTGAAATGTAATTGCCTATGATTGTGTGCAATGATGTTAGATTAACGTTCAGCGGCTATAAGCCGTTTTTTATGGTGTATAGCCGCTGTTATGCGATAGGCAGATTGTCTTTTTTTTCTTCATTTCTAACCTCACACTTTCCCTTCCGGCGGATCGCACGGATGGGTTTAAGTGATTCCTTACATAACCAAAAGTAAATGTATATGTCCACTTCTCCCAGCCTTCGTTAAATATCTCCTTTAGAAATAGTGAAAAAGCGTTCAAAGAACAGAGTCAGCTTATTTAATACGCTTTCGCGTTTTTTCGATCGTTCGCCCGTGGGCGTAAAACGTGAGATAGGGGGTAAAACCTTTGCTAAATCGGTGCCTGTGGTTGTAATATATCCATTACGAAATGCATTTTGCATAAATTTATAGGTTTCGTCGCGGTTAAGATTTTCCTGCTTGATTATTTCATCCAACTCTTCTCTTCTTTTGGTTTCGATGTATGTGTGCCATGCTTCATCTACTACCGAATGAGCATCGAGCGAGTCAATAAATTCTAAAATGAGGTCTTTTTTATTGCGTAACCCAACAGTTGCATCAATGGCTTTAATAATATTAACCAATATTTCTTTGTTTTTGATGTGGTCTTTGTGATACTTTTTAACCAACTCCAAAATATAATCAATGTTTATCTCCACCTGCTTAATGAGTTCCATTTCAAAGACCAAATCGTCGTTGATAACTTCTTTTTCCTCATCTCCAGTTTTGCGAAACTCATTGTACAAATCGATGTAGATGCTATGATAATCTTGCGTATTTCGTTCGGTTAGTATTTCGTTACCTTTAAATTCATCAAAAGCAGAAAGTATATTTTGCAAGCGCAAAATGGCGCCGTAAAGCTTTATAAAATCTTTTTTAGCTTGTTCGCTTATAATAGGTACACCTATAGGATATTTATTCAACAGTTCTTCCACCAAGTCTTTATAGCCACGTACTTCTTTATTACCTTCTTTGTAGCCGTAGTAATAATCAGAATAAGTTTTTAACAAAACAATTCCGCTGGCTTCCTTATCGCCAAAGAGGGCAATGGCTTCGTTGGTGGCTTGTTCCAGATTGCGAAAACAAACAATATTGCCAAAGGTTTTGACGCTGTTTAAAATACGGTTGGTGCGCGAGTAGGCTTGCAAAAGTCCATGATACCGTAAATTCTTATCCACCCACAGGGTATTGAGCGTGGTGGCATCAAAGCCAGTTAAAAACATATTCACCACAAGCAAAATATCTATCTCTCGATTTTTGACGCGTTCGCTTACATCTTTATAGTAATTCTGAAATTTATCGGACGAGGTGTCGTACATGGTACCAAACATGGCATTATAGTCCGCAATGGCACTTTCCAGAAAATCGCGTGAACTTTGGTCGAGTCCGCTGGTGTCTTCGGAATTTTCGTCTATTACGCCATCAATTTCTTCTTCGTTTACTCCAAAACTGTAAATAAGGGCTATCTTGAGTTGCTTATCGCTGGGCAAGTTTGCCATCTGTTTTTTAAACTCAGCATAATACTTTTTAGCGGCTTCAATGGACGAAACGGCAAAAATAGAGTTGAATCCACCTAAGCGACGGTCTTTTATCTTATAGTAAACATTGCGTTTGGTTTTTTGGTCAAAATGTTCAAGAATATATTTAACTATATTGGCTATGCGTTCGGAAGCGAATAAAGCTCGTTCGCGGTCAATGTCGTTTACCTTTTTGTCTTCGATATTTTCGGCTTCGCGCATGGTAGATACGTAATCTACTTTAAAGGGCAAGACATTGCGGTCGGCAATGGCATCGACAATGGTGTAGGTGTGCAATTTTTCGCCAAAAGCTTGCTCGGTAGTTTTCAGGTTGGGCTTACCGCTCGATGAGGCATTGACAGCAAAAATAGGAGTACCCGTAAATCCAAATAGGTGATAGTTTTTAAATGCCTTGGTGATAGCTGCATGCATTTCGCCAAACTGCGATCGGTGACATTCGTCGAAGATGATCACTACATGACCATTAAAAATTGTATGCCCTTTATTGCTTTTGATAAATCGTTCAAGTTTTTGAATGGTGGTAATGATGATGCGAGCATTTTTGTCTTCAAGCTGTCGTTTGAGTATGGCAGTGCTGGTATTGCTGTTGGCAGCTCCTTTTTCAAACTTATCATACTCGCGCATGGTTTGATAATCCAAATCTTTGCGGTCAACCACAAAGAGCACTTTGTCCACATAGGGCAGCTTGCTTGCCAGTTGAGCAGTTTTAAAGCTGGTAAGCGTCTTGCCCGAACCGGTAGTGTGCCAGATGTAACCGCCTGCTTCGATGGTTCCCAGCTTTTTGTAATTGGTGCTGATTTCTATTTTCTTCAAAATTTTTTCGGTAGCCACAATCTGGTACGGACGCATCACTAAAAGGAGCCGATCGGTAGTAAACACACAGTAGCGGGTAAGGATATTTAAAAGCGTATGTTTGGCAAAAAAAGTTTTGGCAAAGTCCATCAACTCCATGATGGGTTTGTTTTTCTCATCTGCCCACCAGCTGGTAAACTCAAAACTGTTGCTGGTGCGTTTCCCTTTTTTTACACTCCCCTCCCTGGTTTCCTTTATGTGCTGCGAGCGGGTGGTATTGCTGTAGTACTTGGTATGCGTGCCGTTGGAGATGACAAAAATTTGTATGTATTCAAAAAGTCCCGAACCTGCCCAAAAACTCTCGCGCTGGTAGCGGTTAATCTGGTTAAAAGCTTCCTCCAATGCTACGCCACGGCGTTTAAGCTCAATATGTACCAGCGGCAGACCATTTACCAGAATGGTAACATCGTAGCGGTTGGATCGCTGGCCTGCTTCGGTACTGTATTGATTGATGACTTGCAGATGATTGTTATGAATGTATTGCTTATCAATCAAATAAATGTTTTTGGTACTTCCATCATCGCGTTTTAAAATTTTGATGTAATCTTCCTGAATGGTGGTGGTTTTGTCTTCGATGCTATGATTAGGATTGCCTATTTCGGTTTTGAAAAATTGCTCCCATTCGGTATCGGTAAAGGTGAGGTTGTTGAGTTTTTCCAATTGCTTGCGCAGGTTTGCCTTTAAATCTTCTTCTGTTTTAATAGGCAAATACTCATAAGCCTGCACTTGTAATTGCTCGATAAACGCTTTTTCGAGCTCTGCTTCGCTTTGGTACGATTGTTCGGTACGGTACGCAGGCGTATATTCGGCTACTACCGTACTTTCGGGATTTTCGACTACTAAATTATAATTACTATTGTTTTTCATATTTCACCTTTTTAGGATTATAATCATCATAATACCATTCCGAGGGGTTATTGATGATATAATTTCTAATGTTTTCCAATGATTTATCGTTACGGATAAAGTGTTCGTAATAATTCCGTTGCCAAACAGAAATTCCTGGTGTATTACGCATTTGATTGATTTGTTTTGCGGAATTCATTTTGAACCGTCCAACGATTTTTGGCAATAGCATTTTACGGCGTTGTTGGGGCGATTGTATGGGCGATTCATGTAGGGGCAATTCATGAATTGCCCCTACGTTATCAACGTTATCAACGTTATCGGTTATCAATATTATTCCGTGAAAATGATTTGGCATTATAACGTATGCATCCAATTCAATATTATCGTAATGATTGGGCAAATTGTTCCAACATTGTTCTACAATTTTTCCATATTCGTTTAAAATCATTTCTCCTTTTACAATTTCGCCAAATAAACATTCACGGTTTTGCGTGCACAGGGTTACGTAATACGCACCGTTTTGCGAATAATCGTATCCCTGCAAACGGATAGAACGCCGATGATGTATATCCGGGTTATATTTCATTTTTTGTGTTTTTTTAAATAATCTAAACCTTTTTTTGTTGTTTTATACTTTTGATTTTTACTCGTTGGTTTATCAGGAATCGTTAATTCTAAAAAACCATTCTCAATTAATGGAGATAATATAAATTTTCTGAAATATTTTCTATCATTGATAGATATATACTTTTGTATTTCTTCTCTTGATTTTTCTTTTTGACAAAAAATTAAAATTTTCCTGTCTATTAGAATGTTCTTGCTG
>LUYY01000214.1 GCA_001603415.1 Bacteroidales bacterium Bact_07
CGACCATCCCGACACCTGTCGGGATGCGCTAGCCAAACTGCTTGATTAGTTGTTCGTTGTTGGTTGATAGTTGTTGGTTGAAGATAGCGGCAAAAGACAACGCTTAAAGGAACTGCATTGCTTGAATTTGGCTGAAATGAATGAGGGAGAAAAACTCACAAAAGAAAAAGGAGGCTTGACTGCCTCCTTACTTCCTGGTCGGGGTGATCCGACTCGAACAACACGACCATCCCGACACCTGTCGGGATGCGCTAGCCAAACTGCAGGAAATGAAAAAAGGAGGCTTGACTGCCTCCTTACTTCCTGGTCGGGGTGATCCGACTCGAACGGACGACCACTTGCACCCCATGCAAGTGCGCTAGCCAACTGCGCCACACCCCGCCTTTGTATTGCGGTGCAAAGATACTGATTTTTTTAAATTACAATACACCACCCAAAATTTTTTAACATTTGCCCTACCCCACTTTCAACCTTTCAAAGTCTCTAACCATCTGGCTAACGTTGTTATACCTATTCACAATGGCTTGCCGCTCCGTATTTACTAACTGAGAATGTGTGTAAAAATGCGGAGGTTTTGGAAGTTGTATCTTTGATGTTGCTTTGCTCAAAATCGCCATTAAATCATCAGGTACTCTATTGCTCTTGGGTAGGTTTTGTGTAAGCTGAACATGAATGGTTTTAAGCGGATTGCCCGTTTGCCAGGGTTCAACACGTGCAAAGAGTTGCCAAAGCGTTACCGCCATTGAATATATATCGGTATGGAAATCTATTAACTCCCAAAGATTTAGAACCTGTTCAGGAGCTGAATAGATTAATGCAAATGGAAGTTCCTTCTCGCCCAAGCGGTGAGGTTCGGCGGGTTTACGAGCCATGCCAAAGTCGATTATTTTTACATCACCCTCAACTATTCTTTTAGGATTACTGAATGCAACAATGATATTGGATGGTTTGATATCGCAGTGAATAAAGCCTGCCCTATGTACCTGGTCTAATGCAGAAAGCGCTTTGATAGAAAGTGTGATTAAATCCGAGGTATTCAGTTTGCGGTGATATCGCCAACGGGTAAGATCTTTAAAACTTAAACCATCCACATAATCGGTTACAAGGTGGTAAATTCCATCAAAAAGTATTAATTCTGAATTTAAGCCGGAGCAAGCAGCAGTAGCCTCAACCTCACGATGAATGCGCCAGGAGTATGCAGGCGATGAGTTTACCCAGGGATGGTATCGTTTTACAACAACTTTTCGGCCCAACTCCATAGATAAACCTATGTAGGTTGAGCAAATTTCGCCATTGGGTTTTAAAATAGATGCAGAATCGGTGGGATTGATAAGGTAAGTTTCGGATTTCCCTTTTAATTCCAACCGATTCTGCAATGCCATATCAAAATCTTTTTAGCTAAACTTCGATATTATTTCACGTGCTTTGGCAATTTTTGAATCGAGCATTTCGCGGGTTTTTGCCTCAGCTATAAATCGTAGATAGGGTTCAGTATTTGAAGGACGGATGTTGAACCACCAATCAGGAAATTCCACGCGATAGCCATCAAAATCATACGATGCAGTAGATTTCTCTGTTGATGTAAAGAAATCGCGAACGGCATCCATGGCCTCACGTTTACGCTCTAGCTTGAAGTTTATTTCACCAGAATTAGCGTAGGTTTCAATTTTTGCGATTAACTGAGAAAGCGATATACCTTGTGCTTTCATCTTGCTTACCACGTTAAGGATAAGAATACAAGCTAACATTCCCGAATCGGAGTAAAAGAAATCGCGGAAATAGTAGTGACCAGCAAGCTCACCACCATAAATACCATCAATCTCACGTAGTTTTTTTGCGGCAAAAGCACGTCCAACACGCCAGGTGTGCATGGTTGCTCCCATTGGGGTTAAATACTCGCCCACAGCCTTTGAGGTTCTGATATCCTGCAAAACATTTCCTTTTAATCCTTTCTCCTCGAGGAAGTAATGTCCCAATACGCCAATCATAAGATCGGGTGAGATAAAGCGACCGTTCTCATCGACAAACATAACACGGTCGGCATCGCCATCGAATATTATACCTAAATCGCAAGCATTCTTCTTAACTAAGTTCTGAAGGTCAACTACATTTTCAGGAATTAGCGGATTTGCTTCGTGATTGGGGAAAGTTCCATCGAGTTTATCGTACAGGTAAATGGGGTTAGTACCAAGTATGTCCTTAATTATTAGGGCTGCCATTCCGTTGGAACAATCGATTCCAATCTTCAGATTAGAATAATCGCGCTTAAAGCCATTCAGGAAGTTAATGTATTCGGCTCTGATATCATGCTCTATAATTTTTCCCCTTTTAGCAGCCTGAACAATAGGCTCTTGTTTTTTGATTTTATCCTCAATCACCTTAAGTCCAGTATCGTAACCAACAGGTTCAGCATTTTCACGTGACACCTTCATTCCATTATACTCACGGGGATTATGCGAGGCGGTAATTTGAACCGAAGCATTAAAATTTCCCTTTGCGGTGGCATAGTAAACCATAGGTGTAGTAGCCAAACCAAGGTTATACACATCGGCACCAGCATCTGTAATTCCGCGGGTAAGATATTCGTAAATTTCGTCCGACGATTCACGTGCATCGCGACCAACCAGAACACGGTCGGTTTTCAGCAAATCCACCAAAAAAAATCCAACTTTATAGGCATCGTCTTTATTAAAATCCTTGTTGTATATGCCTCTGATATCGTAGGCATGAAATGCTCCCATAACAAATCAATTTTACCTGTTAAACATCTATTATCGAACTGCAAAAGTAAAATAATATTCTAAATTGATTCAACAATACAGCATCACATCATTTTAAATCTACCAAACAAAAAATAAATACTGACACTTAGTAAACTTTTTGGGGCGAGTAAAATCGAAAACATAGTTGAATGAGTAATAATCAAACCATTATTATTA
>LUYY01000215.1 GCA_001603415.1 Bacteroidales bacterium Bact_07
AGTTTTATTGCGGAGCCAAAGTCTCCCCTTTCAGGGGAGATTTAGAGGGGTCAGGTGCGTTGTTTGTAAAAGAACCTTAAACCTTGAACTCCCCATAGCGGAGCAAACCCTTAAATCCGGTTGCGCTGGGCAGGTTCTTTAAACTTGAGCTATCTTTAGGTATATTGTTGATTCCTAACGATTCGTAGGGGTTAGTTTTTCGGCAAATCGTTTTCATTTACTATCCTGTAAACCGGAACGGGGTTATAGTAATTCCCCCACTGCGGCACAAGGTAGCGATCCCAGAAATTCCAGAAAACCAACCCGTCGTCCGATTGTGGTTCAAGCAGGTAGGCGGCCAATAGCCCCAGAGACTGTGAGGTTTTTACTATTACATAATCGGTGCCAAATAACTTATTTACCCTATCGTATTTACCAAATATTATGCTGTTGTAGTGCCCCTGGTTAATGCGAGGGGTAGGTTTGAGCGAATCGATTGTAAACTGTTCAACATTTAGGGTAATAGTATCGGATAGAGGCTGGAATTGTATCCCGTGATTTTTAAGGAGATTGGTAACCACTTTGTCGTTTTTAACAATGTAGGCAAATGGGAGTGGAATGGTTGAGGTGGGGTAGTAGTCGGCTATGTAGGGTACCGTTACAGTTCGCTTGCGGTCGGTTTTGCGGAAACGTTCGCGTCCCTGCTCGTCGGTAAAGGCTTCGGCCTCGTAGGTGAGGATGGTTACCCATTGGGGCGTAGGCCTACCCTCGTAGGTTATAGCAAATTCGGGATTGGGTTTGGTTTTGGGCATCTGCATAGCCTCCCTATCGGTTTTAGCGAGCAAATCCTTTATCTCCTTGCCGTTTTCCATGGCGTAATCGCAAACCGCGGCTATCAGGTTGTAGCACCCGTAAACCCGTTCATCAAAGGGGGCGTACACGTAGTTCTCATTTAGGATGCTTAATCTATTCCTAAGTCCTACATAATTAGTAAAATAGCGTGGTTCCGATGCATACGATATCCAGCCCTTTTCGTAATCCTTCTGGTCAATGAATTCGCCGTAGAAGCAGTTTAGCGTTTTATACTTAACCGATAGCTGAGAGGATACCCAGGGCATCATCTTATCGCGCATGTAGTTTATGAGCTCCCGGCTACCGTTGGGGTTCATCATCCAGGTAAAGGTAACCGGCTCCTGATGGTACGATCCGTTGGTGGTGTGGCAATCCATAACAATGGCAGGATCCCAGCGGTTTAGCACATTGGTAACCACACCAAGCATTTCGGAACTTTCCAGCTTCATGGCATCCCTGTTTAGGTCGAGCATTTGTCCGTTATGTCTAACGCCAACACCATTTACCGGGCCATTCTGTTGGGGACGATTTTTGGTGCTCATGCGTTCATTGCCGTCGGCATTGAGGATTGGGCAAACCAGCAGAACAATATTTTTAAGTAATGGATTGGCGGGATTTTTTAACAGGTCGCGCACAAACATAAGCGATGCCTCTTTCCCTTCAACCTCGCCGGCATGGATGTTGGCTTGTATGTAAACCACAATCCTATTGCCCACCTCGCGGGGGCTTTTGGGCATGGGATTAGCCACAATGAGCAGGGGAATATCGCGCCCCTCGGTGCTGGTGGCAATGGTCTCAACCCTGATGTATCTCGATGCCTTTTCCAGCATCTTTATAAAGTTCATAACATCGTTGTAGGTTGATGTGGATTGGAAATTGCTCCCTTCAGCTACTGTAACCGGAAAGTACTGGGAAAATCCTATTAAAGGATATATGGCAAATATAAATGTAACAATCCGCTTCATGATTTTTATTGGTATGATTTTGTATATTGTAAAAGGTTTAATTAAACGCTGGGTAACTATTGGAATCAAAGGTATAAAACTTAATCAACTCAAATCTTAAAATCATGAAAAAACATTTTTTGTTGCTATTCGCATTGGCAATGAGCGTATCGTTTGCCATTGGTCAGTTAACGCCTGTTACTAAAGCAAATTATGAGTTACCGGCACGGTTTTCGCCGAAAAAGATTGATAAAATGGTTTTTAGCACCAGTGTCGATGCGCATTGGCTAAAAAACAGTACCCGGTTCTGGTACAGCTACGAAACCCCTAATGGTAAAAACTACTTCATAGTTGACCCTGCAAAGAAAGCAAAATCGTTACTTTTCGATAATGTTGATATGGCTGCTCAGCTATCGAGGCTTACCAAGGAACCATTCGATGCGCAGCATCTACCCATACAAAAGATTAAGTTCATCAAGAACGAAACAGCCCTTCAGTTCGAGGTTAAGAGTACTTTGGTTGATGAGGATAAGGCTGATGATGAGGAAAACGACATGAAGCAGAAGAAGGACGATAAATCGAAGGCTAAACCCGATAAGAAAACTTACTACTTTGAGTACAACCTGAACACCCGGAAGTTAACCCTGCTCGACGACTACAAGAAACCAAAGGAAAACCCTGAATGGGCAAGCATTTCGCCTAACGGCGAGTATGTGGTTTACAGTAAGAACCATAATCTTTACTGGATGGACAAGGAGAACTACGAAAAGGCCAAGAAAAACGAGAAGGACTCAACCATTGTGGAGCATCAGCTCACAACCGATGGCGAGAAGTATTACAGCTACGGCTACTCAACCAAGGAAGAGGATAATGTTGATGAGGTTAAGAATAAGAACAATCGAAAACCAGCATATATATCATGGTCGCACGATTCGCGTTACTTTGCCATGGTACGCACCGACCAGCGACAGGTGAAAGATTTGTGGGTTATTAAAACCCTTAGCAGTCCAAGACCAACGCTGGAAACCTACAAGTATCACATGCCGGGTGAGAAGGAGGCGCCTCAGGATGAAATTTTGATTTTTGATATGAACCATAAGGACACCGTAATCAAACCCGATATTAAAGCTTTTAAGGATCAGGACGTTTCACTTTTGAATTATCGGCAGTTGGCAAGCGAGCGCGACGACGACTATGTTCCAACCCGATGGCTTTCCAAATATTCCGATCGACTATACTTCCAGCGAACCTCGCGCGACCTTAAACGAATTGATGTTTGCTATGTTGATATTAAAACGGCCGAAGTTAAAACGGTTATAGAGGAGCGTTTAAATACCTATATCGACTTTAATGGCATTACATTGATTAATGATGAAAAGCAGATAATTCATTGGTCGGAACGCGATGGTTGGGGTCATTTCTACCTGTACGATAACCAGGGAAATCTAATCCGTCAAATTACCAGCGGGCCTTACCACTGCGAACGTTTGGTTGGCTACAACGAGGCTACCAAAACCCTTTACTTCCTTGCAAATGGCCGTGAACCCAATGAGGATCCATACTACCTTCATTTTTACCGGATAAGCATCGATGGTACCGGGCTTAAGCTTTTGAACAAAGGCAACTTTGACCATGCCATCAGTATGGACGATAACCAACAGTATTTTGTTGATAATTACTCACGGGTTAATACAGCGCCCGAATCAAAGCTGATTGACAATCAGGGCAACGATTTGCTATTCCTTGAAAAGACCGATTTAAGCCTTCTTTTTCAAGCCGGCTATAAGTTTCCCGAACCTTTTATCGTAAAAGCTGCCGATGGCATTACCGATTTGTACGGTGTAATGTATAAACCTTTCGATTTTGATTCCACCAAGCAGTACCCAATCATACTTTACGTTTACCCAGGCCCTCAGACCGAGGCTGTAAACAAATCGTTTTCAGCCCGAATGGATCGCACCGATAGACTGGCTCAGTTCGGTTTTATTGTAATTACGGTTGGTAATCGTGGTGGACATCCCGCTCGTTCAAAATGGTACCATAACTATGGGTATGGCAACCTGCGCAATTATGGCTTAGCCGATAAAAAGGCTGCAACCGAGCAGTTGGCCTATCGCCATAAGTATATCGATATAAACCGTGTGGGCATTCATGGTCACTCTGGTGGCGGGTTTATGACTGCTGCGGCTATGCTTACCTATCCCGATTTCTTTAAGGTTGGTGTGGCTAATGCCGGCAATCACGAGAATAATATCTATAACCGTTGGTGGAGCGAGAAACATCATGGTGTAAAGGAAATTGCCGATACTGCCGGCAATGTAACCTTTGAGTATAATATCGATAAGAACTCCGAAATAGCCAAGAACCTAAAAGGACATTTGCTGTTAACTACTGGTGAAATTGATAACAACGTTCACCCGGGCAATACCCTTAGGCTTGCCAATGCTCTGATCAAGGCCAATAAGCGTTTCGATTTCTTTATGTATCCCGGTCAGCGTCATGGCTATGGCGATATGTTTGAGTACCATTTCTGGCTAACCGGCGATTACTTCTGTAAGTACCTGTTAGGCGATTACGATACAAGTGTTGATATAATACCCATGAACAACGAGATTGAACGAAAATAAAGAAAAGGGGCGTAAGCCCCTTTTTTCAACCTAACTTTTAACCTAAACCTATTGAAGTTAACAGAAATATTGCTGTAACCCGTCCAAAAGCCTTTTCCAGCGTTGTTCCTCGGTCATTGAGTAATATTTTTGTTTTTCTTCCTGCAATTTCCGTTGTGCCTCTTCTTGCTTCATACGTTTAATTGATTCGTAATGGTTTACCACTTTATCGCGAAGGTATTTTTCTGCTACGGTTGGGAATAGCTCAAGTAGCAGTTCCTCCTTCTCGTTCATGGCCAATTTCACATTCTCACCATATTCAGGGAATGCTGGGTTTGGCTGTTTTTTGTAGTTCGATGTGTCGTAAGGGGTTTCCTGGGCTACTCCGGCAATCTTTAAGCGGAATTGCGGGTCGATTGGCAGTGGGGTTTTACCATAAATCCCTTTTACCAGGTTTACAAACTGTATGGATTTGTTGGTGTAAAAAGGTAGTCCCTTGCTTTCGTCAATGGCGCAATTTACAGCTTGAGCGCCCACTATTTGGCTGGTAGGAGTAACCAGCGGAGGGCAACCGGCATCGAGACGAACGGTTGGGATAATTTCAAGAACCCTTGGGAGCAGATTTTCCAGCTTTAGCTGTTTGAGCTGGGCAAGCATATTGGTGTACATACCTCCGGGTATCTCAGCATTCTTTACATTCTCGTCGGGCTCAGGGAAGTTAAAGTAACGTTCAATGGCCTGGCAGGCATCGAGCAGGGCATCAAATTTGCCCGACTGGGCAAATAGGATGGCTTGCTCAAATAGATTATCGATGCGAACTGGAAGTGTGTAGTTGGTTATTTCGAAATCGATGGGTAACTCGTAGGTGTCAAGCTCCTTGAGTTCAGCGCGTATAACTTTTAGCTCTTGGTTAATGGCTGCAACTGCTTGTAGGTTAACACCGGTATCAATTCCCATTTTATCGCAGAAAATCTGAATAATCTCAAAGGCAGGAGCAGCAGGGCCACCGGCAAAGTTCCAAATGGCAGTATCAACAATATCAACTCCGTTAACAATAGCTGTTAGTGTTGATGCAAGGCCATAACCCGGTGTACAGTGGGTATGGAAATCGATGGGTACTTTAATCTCGCGTTTTAGTGCCGAAATAATTGCTGCCGATTGCTCGGGCGTAACCAAGCCAGCCATGTCTTTAAGCGTAATCATATCGGCGCCCATGGCCTCAAGCTCTTTGGCCTTGGCTATGTAGTACTTTTCGGTAAAGATTTTTCGGGGCAAGGTTTTGCCACTGAGCATGGCTTTTATTCTATCCTTACGGGAGAATTTTGGGTCAACGGTAAAACAAACGGTACAGTCGGCCAAGCCACCATTTTCCTTAACGTACTTTAAAGTACTGCGGATATTGTCGGTGTCGTTAAGGGCATCAAATATGCGCATAATGGAAATGCCCGATTTAACGGCATTACGGTTAAAGCCTTCAATAACCTCTTCGGGGTAAGGGTTATATCCAAACAGGTTACGACCCCTTGATAGGGCCGTTAACTTTGATGCATCGCCAATGGCAGCTTTTATGCTCTCAAGCCTGTGCCAGGGATCTTCGTTCAGATAGCGCATTACGGAATCGGGAACAGCACCCCCCCATACCTCCATGGCATAAAAACCAGCTTCGCGGTAATAGGGCAATACTCTTTCAACCTGTTGCTGTGTCATTCGGGTGGCGAACAGCGATTGCTGGCCATCCCTTAGGGTTACATCCCTGATAAGAAGTTTCCTCTTCACCGTAAATAATTTTAAGATTTATGCTTAACCTTGCTAAACGCTAATATTTACGGCGAAGTAACTAATATTGTTTTGATTTATTGGTTGGTTTTTAGTAGTTTGAAAACATGATTTTAAAACATTGCTTAAAAACATGTTTTAGTACCTTAGTCGGGCGTCGAGTTTGTCGCCGCTAATGGTGTAGCAGGGGCTTGAGCACGACGTTTTATCGTACTTTACCTTTACAGTAGTGGCGTCAATCACAATGATCTGCCGTCCTTTGCTTGTGTAGTATGCTTTTATTGAGTAGTAATTATTGGCATCGAGCAAGAAAACTTTTTCGGTTAAGTTTGAAATGCCGCTGAATAGTAAATTTCCGGTTTCTACTGTACCGCTGTATAGTTCAAAGTAAACCTCTTGGTTCTCACTGTCAATAGTGAATTTCAGATTCACATCAATTTTATCGGGCTTTATTTCGTAGCATTCATCGCAGTTAACTATGAATGAGTTTAAATCCTCACAGGCAAGGGGTGCCAAAATAATTAGCAAAAGGGTAAATAGTTTAAAAATCTTACTGAACATATTTAATGTTTTTATTTATAACTCGTGGACGTAATACATTGAAATGGATCTTGGCCGAAAAGGTATAGGAATATGGCGATACTCCTAACTCATTTTTAAAACTGTATCCATAACCAAACGAATATTCCATTATATTGCCCTTTAGCGATAAACCGCCGCTAATGGTTGTGCTCAAAAATGTCTTAGGGTCCGATGCTGTCCCTCTGTAGTTTCGGAATGCCGGCCCAATTCCTAAGCTGGCAAAAGCGTTAATGTTTTTCCCTTTGTATTTGAAAAGATTGTAGTTTTTGTTGATATTAGCTTGTATTATTTTTCGGTATTCCCAGTACTGGTAAAGTTGTTCGTTCACGCTGGTTAATGACGCAGTTGCAGATGGCCGATATAAAAAGCCGATTGATAAGTCTGTTTGGGTAATTTGTTCAACCATTCCCAAATGGTAACCAAGCAAAAATTCGTGATTGGCAAAATTGGTTCCCATTCCAAAGTAAATGGTAGATATTGATGGTTTAACTTTAGTTTTAACACCTTTATTGGCAAAAAATAGCATGGCCTCCATATTACTGTTCTCGCGGGCAATTTGATAGTAGCTTTTGTTGAGGGAGTAATTTAGAGCATCTAAGTCAATTAATATCTTAACGATATCGTTTGATTTATTGGTTATTGCGTAGCAAAGGGCATTTGCCCCTCTTTTATCTTTTAGGCTCAAATCGGCACCATAGGCAGTTAGGTAATTGCAAATAATTGTATCGTTAAATTGCGCTGCAACCATTAGCGGGGTAACGCCATTATAATCGGTAATATTTGGATCGGCTCCATTTTCCAGAAGCAATCGAGTACTTAGCTTTGCACCGGAAAAAGCTGCGAGCATAAGAGGTGTATTTCCCTGATAGTCCTTTTCGTTGAGGTTGGAGCCGTAGTAAATTAAGATATCGGTTAGGTAGGGTAGTCCATACCATACAGCGTAATGTAAAGGTGTCAAACCGTTGGCATTTTTGGCATTAACATTGGCTCCTTTTTTAATCAGTAATTCAGCTATAGAGTCGTTTGCTGCCTTAACAGCGGCATGAAGAGCGGTGTTGCCATTGGCCGGAAAAGCATTTACATTTGCTCCATTATCAATTAAAAGCTCTACCAATTCCGCATTTCCCGATTGTACGGCAAACATTAAAGGTGTTACTCCGTTTTCATCGCAAGTGTTGGGGTTGGCTCCCAGGTAGAGTAGTGTTTTAACTTTTTCGATATTGCCAGAGTCGGCTTCAAGCATCAGCAGGTAATTATAGGTAGATTTTACCCATGCCGAATCAACAATTGTTTCTTGTCCGTTTACAGAATTGATGTTCCCAATAATTAAAAGCAAGGGTAGGAACAGGTAATGTTTACATCGTAAAAGCATAAAATGTTTTATAATTAACAAAAATAAAAAAAACGCCCT
>LUYY01000023.1 GCA_001603415.1 Bacteroidales bacterium Bact_07
TATAAATGATTTACCAGGTAATTTATAGATTTGAACTATTGCTGCAATATGCTGAACTTGATCTTGTAAAGTAAAAGGTATATTTACAACAAAACTAACATTTACGGCATCAACTTCATTGAATATAAAACTGTCTGGCTCATCTATAAAAAAGTCAAAATCACCTTGTTGAGGTTCTTTATTCCATACCCATGGGCCTAAGTTAAAACCTTCGCCTATGAATATATCAGTACGTCCATAACGTGTATTAAGGAATCTTTCTATAAATGCAATTTGCGGCGTCATACAAATATCCCGCTTTGTAAAATATCTGTATGACTTTAAACTTTCTACTATCATATGTAACCAAGACATAGATACTTTTATCCATGCCTTCATGCGTGTACGCCTTAATGCTGGTGGCAATAACAAGACTAAAACATTATATAAAGAGAAATTCCACACAATTAATCAATTATGGATACATTGACTTCATCTTCATAAATAATATTACTATTATCTATGTCTAAAATAAAATAACCTGAAGCTGGCATCACGCTCATATTTATTGGTTTCCAATCCCCACCGCTGGGTCTGTGCCATGCATCATTAATTTGAACATCAATAACTCCTTCGGCTGATTGTATTGCATCAACTAATTTAGATAAACGCAATAAACCATCAAACTCAAGACCGGCTCCAAAAGACGCAATTGCATTCTCAATTGGGTTTATAGTAGAATCTCGTAAAAGCCTGTTATTGTGATCGAGTATCATTCTGTCACGTATAATTTTCATATTAACTTTTATTTCATCTGCAGGGAGAGATACTATTTCAAGTTTTACACCCGCATCTTTCCATTTAGCCCAATAATCTTTAAATGCTGATAATTGAATTGTGGATAATGGCTTAATATTTGGGCGTTCACCAGTAGCAACTTTAATAAGCACCTTATCACCAACTTCAGAAGCTGAGGCATATGTGATAATTTTTGCGGTTGGCTGATCAGCAGCATAGCCAAAAGTATCACCAAGCCATTCTAAACAGTAGCCATATTGAAATTTCTTGCTTTCTTCGGCATACCAGCGCAATGTATGCGGTCTTTTCCTAGCTATAATGTCTTCTACTTCTTCCTTATGGATATCGAAAAGCTTTTCTACCATCCACGATGCTACTGACATCAGCCATAACCATAATCGCCAGATTGCAACCTTGCTTTTGTTTGACAGATCGGCAAGTAAGGTTTCTGCATTATCCATGGTGTTGCCTGGATTATTGTCAACAACAAATGCATGCAATTCTTGCATGTTAGCTTTTACCTTATTAAGACTGTCGTATATTTCGGCTATTGTTCTTGCCATTATACTCTATATATAATTTCTTTTATAAGTCCTTCATTACACACATCTATTACTACCCTTACATAGTTAGTTAACAGGCCATTTAAATTATAAGTATAGCTTGAATGCAAAGAATCAAGCTGGCAGAAGCTTCCTGTAATTATTGAATAATTTTCTCCATCAAGACTTTGCTCGAGATGTAACCTTGTTTCAGTATCAGGGATAGTATAATTAATTTGAATTGTAAGATCTCCCTTAAGATTAGGAATTCTTACTCCATAAAATGATGTTGGACCATTATCCAATTTATAATTTAATTTTTGTGTAATATTTACCATATCTTCTGGTGTTAATTCGATTATATCTCCATTACCGGTAGAGGGATAAATATAATTACGCTTGTAATAATCAACGACAGATGGTTTTATAATTTCTGAGGGGATATAAATTATTTGTCCTTCATCAATAGCCTTATCTGGCCTTAGGAAGGAATTGGCAGCCAATATATCGAAAACAGCCTCTATACTCCCCAATTCTTGCAGAGCAATATCAAATACAGTTTGATTTTTTCGCGCGGTTATCGCTTTCATTTGTAAGTAGTTCTGACAGTTATATTACCAGATGGTTCAATTTGAATTTCAGGATTAGAACCACCATCGGCTTCAATTTGCAGGGTTACTTCTCTTATAAATCGAAGCCTTTGTTTACTAGAAGAAGGGCTATCTAGATATTTTACAAGGCCTATTCCTATAGCGGGAGATTCCTTAAAGTCTCCTTTTTCTGAGATCATAAGCAGCGTTACATTTTGAATATCAGAATACTGAATATCAAAATCACCATCTTTAACTGCAAGGTCATTCATAGAATCGAGTAATATATCTTTCATCAAGACAATGTATAATTGAATATTCCTGTAACTGCATAAGTACCGGCAATAAGACCTGAGGTGTAGGTTATATCTAATGACCTGATATAATCATCAATAGCATTGGCTATTTGCTCAGACAAAACTTCAATAGCCTCTTCAGGATTATCGGTTTTGCCCTTTGCTTCAAGAAATGCAGATTCTATAGATTTTCTTAGTTTGTTTTTATCAAGCATTTTTTAGGATTTTTTGCAAACGTAATTTGATGTTATTGAAAGAAGGCGAATTAATAGGCGTTCCTGAAGGCCCGGTTCCCGTAGGTACCGTAATGGAATTAATAGCATCAATTAGATCGCTTAAAACATTTTGTAGACTATCGTTCTGCCTAGATAAAAGAAAACCTTCCTTATCTATTTTAAATAAGGTTGTTTCTATTTTTAATTCAAGTCTTTCAACCACTGAGTAAGCAGAAATAATTTGGTTGGCGTTATTACCGGCGAGAGGGTTAATTAGAACATAACTGCCTTCTTTTGGAATAATTAAAAAAGCATTCTCATCATCATCGATCACTGCTTTGAGCCTCACCTGGTCTAATAATGGCCGCCCATCTTCAAAGTCAACAGTACATATGTTGCCAGTTACTTTAACTACTTTAGCAACCTGAATGGTTGATTTATCATTTTGGCTTAAAATGCGTATAGCTTCTTGTAATGTCATGCTCGAGGCCCCAATTTTATTTCTTGGCGGAATCCATCATTACTGAGTTTATAAACCACCTTATCTACCCAAAAAGCACCTGTACGGTCAGATTCCTCGGGTGATTCTAATACGACAATATCCCCTTGTCTGACATAAGGTTCTAAAAATGTTGAAAAACTACCTCTGTATCCATCATATATAAGGCGTGTATAATCACGTTCAGCTGCTTTTCGAAGTTCTTCAACTGATAAATTGTAGTAGTTTAGAGTACGAGATTCGCCGCCTTGGTCACCAATTTTCACTTCTTTTCTTTTACCATCAGGATAGAGCGAGATTGCGGTTACAAGGAGTTTAACATCTTGTGCACGTCGATATTCAAGATTATCTTCAATAATATTACATTTTTCCCCATTAAGGTGAAAGGTAATTCTTTGCGCAAATGCAGGATCATAAGGCTTTCCAATTACCAATACTCCCTGCCTGAAGAAACTATGAAGCCCTAGCTCTTTGAGTTTTTGGAGAATTTTTGCACGGTTAAGGTTTTCCATCCTGAAATTACCTAATTCGGCATCCACGGCATCTGTTTCAATATCATTGAAATGTTTTTTAATTAACATTGAAAGGCTGCAATTGTTAATATGGTCATTAATCGTGGATTGTTTTAGAAGGTACATATCGTCTTCGCATCTGAATTCGATAGGAACTTTGGGACTAATGCCTGCAACATATCCCTTAAATACATCATGCAAGATACCATTATAACCTGCCTTAATTGCTACACTGTCACCCGGCTTTACAAGATTGCGTAAACGATTTCTATTGAGCGACAGATTTGCCGGAAGCTGAACTGTGCAACTATTGGTAAGTTGTTCCCAGTCGGCAGTAGCTTCAGCATTATGCAAGTAGTTAAATACCAATTTACCAATAGTTATTTCAGAACAAGTTACCATCATTCCATTATCTTAAGTTCAATTTTCTGCTCACTAAGTGCTGAAAATGTAAAAGGGATTAAGTTTATATAAGGTGATTCAGGAAAGTTATAGTCGGTTATTACAATTTCATAAATTCCGAATGCATTAAGTAATTCATGGGCAATCTCTAAAGATGTTTTGGCTTCTAAAAACTCACGCAACTTCATTGCATCTTCACGTGGCCAGCGTACGCCATTGTAAGCCAAGATTCCTTTAACGTTGATAGTATAATCGCCATCAGCAATATATTCTTTAACGGTTCCGTTACGTCCTTGCAGTTTAGTCGTAACTATATTTTTAGATGTTGAAAAGCTAACTGTAGCTGAATCAAGAAGCAAATCCTCTTTACCATCAAAACCCTTTAAAAGCAAAGGCATAAACTTTGGCAGATCAGCAAAAAAAGAACCCGGAAAAAATAATGCAGTACCTGCATCTTTTGCAGCAGCTTTATAAGATAATGCATCATCAGCCCGTAACATACGGTTTATAGCCTCACCTAGTTGTGGCATATAGCCTGTTATACCGACATATCTCAGCAGATTAGGAATGTTTATTTCTCCGTTCATGATACAATAACCTCCGTATCCCTGACAGCACTCACTAAAGCATCTTTCACCAAATCTTGAATCCTTGCAGGTGATTCAGTAATTTTCTGTGTAACAATTTCAATTTTACCAACCAGGTTTTCTATTTTCACGTTAATATTACGTGTAGATACATTACCTGTTGGTGTTTGTCCCGTCGATTTTTCTGATGATGGTTGTATGGGTGTGGCAACCAAGGGTTGCTCAGTGACATTCTGAAACGGGTTTGCCGGCTGCTCACCAACAACAGAGGGTTGCAGATATTTTTTACCTTCATCATTCTCTTTTGCTCTTTTTGCAGCATCACGGGCTTCGCTCTTTTCAACACCGATATTATATGAAAGTGCAATGCTTTTGCCATAATCTGCAAACGCGTTTTTGAATTGCGAAAATCCAGCCTTTATTTTATCAATATCAAAAGTAAATATTCCAACAAGCATATTGCCGATACCTCCAAGCACATTGCTGGCCAATTTGCCTAAATTTAGAAATACAGCTTTGAAACTTTGCCATAATCCATATAAAAATTTTCTAAAACCCTCAAATTTATTCCATGCATAAATAAAGGCTGCAACTAGTGCACCAATTGCAATGACAATCCAGCCTATTGGAGAGGCATAAAAGGCTGCATTAAGTGCCCATTGCACGGCGGTAAAAATTTCCGTAATACCACTGAGTATAGTTGTCCACAAAACCTGCATTTTTGTTGCTAAGCTTAACATTCTGAATATTTCTACCATTGCCATCAAACCAGGTGCAAGTTGCAATATATTGCCGAGCTGAGAGAACATAATATCCAACCATGGAAGAAGGCTCCCTGTAATACCAAATACAGATATTTTAAGATTCTCAAAAAATTGTAATATACGATCATGTGTCTCTTTATAACCTGCCCCTATCGTTTTCGCCATATGTTCACCAGCCGGCCCGGCTGCTTCAATTTCTGCAGTAAATTGTCGCATAAGTTCTGTATTCTCTATTAGGACTTGGGCTGCTACTTGATTTTCGGTTCCAAACATTCCGGCAAGAAGGTTGGTCCCTGCAATTCTCTTAAGCAACTCAAGTCTGTCGGCCAATGAGCGCGTTTTGTCGGCAATTGCGTTAATATCGACACCCAATGATTGCAAACGATCTCTTACTTCCTTTGGCAAAAAATCCTGGCGATTAAGAATTCCCAACACATTCCGCAATGCAACTCCTCCCTCTGCTCCTTCCTTCCCGAATTTTCCAAGCACCTGAAGTGCTGCATTGGTCTCGATAAACGATACATTAGCTGCTCTTGCGGCTGCACCACTTTCTTGCAAAGCTGCTGCTACAGATGGCACTTCAACAGCTCCAATTCTGGCAGCAGCAGCCATTTGGTTCATCATATCACGAACTGCTTGAGCTGCCAGCCTTGGGTTACTAAGGTCAATGGCATATTGGTTCAAGGCGGCTGTGATTGCATTTACTGCACCTGAAGTGTCGCCTTTCATTGTCTTAGCCAGAATAGCCGTTGTGCGGGCAATATCATTCAAGGCATCCGGTGCTTTTGCAAGTTCAGGAGTTAATTTCGATAATAATATCTGATAGGTAATTAGATGTTCAGCAGATGAACCCCCAAACTCACTGGACATCTGCCTGGCTGCTGATCCCATATCATCGAGTGCCTTACCTGAAACATCTGTAATTGCCGATAACTCACGTAATGCTTTATCATATGCATATACTGCATCTGTTGCTGCACGAAATGGCTGGCCAAAGGTGTCTGTTATACGATTAATGGCATCAAAAGCGAGAACCCTCAGGCTACTTTGAACACGAACAGCTCCCTCATCCATTTTCTGAAATGCCGTTTCGACCTTCCCCTCCATTGTTATAACCGTATTGGCGAGCCGATCGAACTGCATTTTCAGCTCATTAATAGCCACAAAAATATCACCTTCTAAATTTATGGTTATATTTGCAGTGCTATTCATTTATTATGGAAACTTTAATGTATTTATTTGCTATTAGTATTTATGCCATTGGGTTCTACTTGCTTTATAAAATCCTACGATATTACTTCAAAAAATTTGGGCCCAATTAAAAAGTCTATTTTTTACCGGCAAAAGCTTCATAAACGCCAATTCTGACTGCCTCTTTTAAATTTGTGATGTCGTATTCTTTTAACCATAAGGCCTCAGCCCCAAGCTTACAAAACTCTTCATCGCTCAGCTTATAAGGATTAACCCTGAATTGTTGCCTGATAAGCGCTGCCACCTTACGTAAATCATCTGCACCATCTACTGAGTTAATTAATTTCGAACTTAAATTTTTTTTAATGAGGCTATACGGGGCTTAAAAAGATTAGCCAGTTGAGCAATAGCTCCCATACGGGCTTCGTCGTCTGTAGTTATTGCCTCATCACCTCCAAGCCAGCAATTTTCGAAAAGGATATTCCCTTGCTGAATAGGGTTAGATGCCGAAGAAGCCGCTGATAAAATTTCTAGGCTGGGTTTGCGAAAATAGCCCGTAAGCTCAGGTTTTTCATCTCCTTCTGCTTGTATGGTAAGACAAAAAACATCACCATACTGCTTCTTCCACATACTAATCATGGCTTCAGTAACTGCTTTAGGTTTGGTCATAGTTAATTCCCCCATTCAATATGTGAAACAATCAGATCAAATTCCGTTTCAAAATTTGTATCTCCTTCTTTAAGTTCGCGCTTGTTGCTTGTGAATTCACAGTTGCGAATAACATGGGTTACAATTTTGTCGCTAGGGTTCAGATAAGAAACTACGATATCGAAAGGAGCAATATCCTGCAAACGTGTGACTCCTGCGGTAAGGGCAGCAGTTTGTATAGCTTCTACCTCGTAATGTTTAAGGGTTATCTTGGCTGATGCCTCATAGCGGCCATGGCCGCGGCTAACCGGATATTGTCCGGCACCGTAATTATTTACTTTTTCAACTTTATCTTCATAGCTAATTGCAGATATACCCTGCACAGTGCGGCCCATTATATTTACCCGCACATTAGCCCATGAATGCCTGATGCCATTGATTAATGGGGTTCCTTCCATATTTAAAATGGGTTTTTAAATCCTAATTTGGCAATAATCTTAGATGCACTTCCTGTGGGTATTATCTCAATTTGAACTTCAAGCTGAGATGTTGCCAGAAGATTCTGGTCTGGATCTACATAAACATTAATTCCTGATACTTCATCGTTGCGAAGCATTTCCTCAAGGCCTCGTTTGCCTATCGTCTCAAACTGCTTAACCACTTCAGTTGATAACTTGCCTGTTTTGGGATCGATCTTTTGTGGTGATTCAAGATATGGCAAGAGTGATGCTCGCACAAGTCGTGCAGCTTTGTTCATGGTTTCTACATTTTCGGCATATGCATAATCTGATGTGGCTGATGTTGCAGTGGCAGTACTATTGAAATAATAGCCAGATATGCCTGTATGGGTCCTGAAGAATTGTGCTCCGGCTTCATCGATAGCATCTTGCACAGCATCCGAGATTTCTTCAATTTTCTGTCCGTTTATTCCGGCAACCGTTAAGCTACCTCCATAACAATTAAACTTATCAACCCAACTGTGCTTTACATTTACAGCGGCAGCGGATCTTGCTCCAAGTGCTGTGCCTACAGCAGCATAAGATGCATATTGTTGATGCTTATTTGCTGTGACAATCGACTGGCCAACCATTACCATAACGCCTTCAGCATTCAAACCACGTATATTATATGGTGTGCTCGTTGGGCTATAATTTTTACCTTCCAGGATAAAAAATACAGGCCGATGTGCAGCAAATTCTAAAAGATATAGAGTTTGAGCAGCCATTATTGCCTGTATCTGGTCAGAACCCGCAGCTTCGAATGGCATCACTGATTCAGGGGTTCTCGGATTCCATACCACACCTACACGTTTTATCTTCCCTTGAGCTCTTCTGAGAAACTTTTTACAACTCTCTTCAATTAGAGCACGGTAAGAGGAATCTATATCTGTTATCATAAGATACAAGGTGCCATTTGGATTCATTCTGAAAAACTCACTAATATGTTCATATACAAGAATTCCGTTATTTAGATCATAATTAGGAGTAATCTGTAAGGAAAGAGCATCATCGACAGATGAAAGTAGATACAATGTATTAAGTTGTACACCACCTTCAACTGGTAAACCATTGCAAAGCAATCCACTGATACCATCCTGGCTTTCTGTGCGACGACCCAGCCCACCGCTTCCTTTTACAATAATAACATCATTCATAGCTCAATGTGGTTTTGAGTGTCAATTAAACGATTTCCGGTTTTAGCTGATTTCTCAGATTCTTTTTGTTTTTTTACACGTGTTTGCACATCCGGGTTCTTTTTCGGTACAGGATTTGGGTTGGAATCTTCGAGGTTAGAGACCGGGTTATTTTCGGCAGGTAGATTACTAAATTGAATAACCTCAGCTCGAGAAATTATCATTATGGTGTGTCCGTTAACACGGGCATGGTAATTGGCATGCCCTTCTGCTTCTGGCAAAAAGATATTGCCATCTGTTACAGCAATTACTTTTTCTACATCGGGGTATTGATCAAATACTTTAGCTGCTTCCTCCATAAGCTCGGTTCTTGTCAGTCTTTTCATAATTATTGAATGATTTTAGTAAAACATCGGTTTTATCAGCAGACCCTTTTGAGGATCCTCTATAAAAGTTCAATACAGTGCTGAGTGCCGTTAAAAGTGCACCCAGGACGGCATAGGCAATCTCACGGTTTCCGTTTGGGATGGGGCGGAAATATAGCAGTAATGCAAGCCCTATTGTAAATACAACAATTATTATATCAATTATAAATCCAACATTTTTGGCAAGCCAGCTTGCTGATGCAGCTTCCTGGATTTTAATATTCATATTGCGTGCATCAGCTACATCAGCGAGATAAGCCTTAAGTTCATTTTCTTCATAATCCAGAAGAAGTTTTTTGAACTCACTGGCTTGTTCAGGTTCCATTTGTGGAATTTCTTTCTCTACAAGTTTGCTGATAAGCTTAGCGGGTGGAAATACATCTCCTACAAGCTCCAAAACACCAGGGGCATTTTGATTTAAAAATTTACCGACAGCTGTTTCTTTAAAAGGCTTTTTCATGATGATAAACCACTATTTAAATGGTACAACTAGAATTTTTTTCAACCCAGTATATCTGCAATCAACATGCACCCATGTTGGTGTATCTGCTTCAATACAAGTGAGGCCGTTGATCATAAATACTTCCTGATGTTTATAAATTTCTTTTCGAATTTCATCAGGGGTAAGATTCGATAAGTTAAAATCAATGGCTCGTCCAAAACGATGCTGACTATATTGGGCACCAATTTCTGATGCAAAGTCGCGTAAACCTCGCTCAGTAAATTCTCCCCCTATATGCCAATTATTTATGGTCATAGGCATATCAAAATAATCTCTGATAAATTGAGCAAGAGATATAATTCTTGAATCAACAAACCAAATAGCCTTATCGCCCCATTTTTTATACATACTAGGCCCTACAAATTCCTGAATTATAAAATTCTTGCTTACTTGCATTTTGCTTTAATATATTTAGTCGCTTTAACCCAAACCCATCGCATTATCAGACCGCCCAGTGCCCCCATACCACCAAGTAAGATAGCTTCGAAGATGCTTTGATAGTTAATTACTCCGGCAATCATGCCAGTAATCGAACTTAACGAACCATAGGTGCTTGCCAATAGGGGTTCCCTCATTTTCATAAGTTTTATATTTTTAAGGCAAATGCCGGCATGCTCTAATGTTTGATAAGGGTTGGTAGCGGGAGAGGGATTCGAACCCCCGACTTGCGGATTATGAGTCCGCTGATCTAGCCACTGATCTATCCCGCATCTACTCATATGTAATTAAACTTTTTCAGAAACTAAAGCGCCAAAGCCGGTCCATTTTTTAGGAAGACAAATATCATAAAGCCTGAAACCTACAAGATTACGTCTGTATTCAGGGTCGCCTGACGCCTCGCTGTAATACATTTTGAGGTCTCCTTTGGCTTTGAAAGCTCGCTGTGGATAAAAAGCAATAGAGGCGGCTTGGTCATTTGCCGGATCAGCAGCGGCTCCAAAGGCTTTTTTGGTCAATACACCACTTATTACTTTATAAACCGGCATTGTTGGATATTCATATATTCTGAATCCGTACATGTTTAATACGGTTCCTTCGGATATATTTTTATATTGCTTTTCAAATGTTTCATCCACCATCAAAAGATCTTGCACATGCTCGTTGCACAAAAGCAATATTCTTCCTTTTTTGGGCACCTTCAGGTCATCAAGTTTTTTCTTCAAGCGTATAATATCCTGAGGTATAAGTCGCTTTCTGGCATAAGTTTCTCCATTGCTGGTGCCACTTGTTAGTATTATTGGCGTTTCAGCACTATCCACTGATGGTGCAAGCGCATGTGCAGCCTTATCCGCGGTTTTTTCTTCCAGTACCTCCTTATGTTGGGTAATTATATTGGCCATCTTGTCGTAGGAGATAGCATATAATTCATCATCAGTAATTACAGTATTTTTTGTATCAAACTTGTCTAATGAGATGGCCACGTCTTCATCTTCACGACTCACTACGGCTATTGGATAAGTAGTGTTGTTTATCAATACTTCGGGGTCGGCCCCTACATCTACCAGGTGTATCACATTATTATTAACAAGCTCATCACGGCTGGGAATTTCATTTATCCATGACGAATCACTGCGAAAATGGTTGAGCATTTCGCCGGTCCATATCTCCACCATTACGGTATCCATTAAAACACCTGTTTTACTACGTGGAATGAATGAACCCAGCAAAAGAGTACCAATAATTGGAATTAATGGCAGTCCTGTAATAATTCCTGTAACTCCTCCTACAAAAAAGGCAAAAAGAAGTGCGATTACTAATGAAATAATAGATCTCATTTTTCAGTTTTTAGAAATTTTTAAATATTTACTTCACGTTTGTATTTTTCACGGTAAAGATTGCGGTAAAGTTCTGGTTGCTCAAGTTTCACCCTTTCAAGTTCTTTGCGGCCTAATTTCACCAGGTCGTCCCACGATTTCGGTTCTGTGCTGAGAGAAACAGGTTTCCTTTGTACCATTTCGGTTGGCCGTTTAACAGGCTGTATTGCCTCAAGCAGGGCTTTCGTACTTTCATAATCCGATAAAGCCAACTTAACAAAAGATTCCTTTTTATCAGCCGTTATTCTGCATGCAGCAATGGCTTCATTCACTAATTCTTCGGCCCGGGCCTTCAGAGCAATCGTTTCTTTATTTTTCAATTCTAGATTTTCAGCTGCCAAGGCTTGTTTTTCATTTTGTAATACAGCAATTTCTTGCAAAATTTGTTCTTCAGTGGCATTTTCAGGCAGCCCAAGTTTTAGAGCGATACTTTTCATTTTTATTTGATGTTTGTTAATAATAGGTATTATTGCATTGTCTTCTCCTGCTGATAATGCTATAATTTTATCATCTTTGTAAAGCCTTACACTATTTTTATTACCTGGTATATCTACCAGACTTATTTCCAGTAATACACATTTGGTTACTGTACCCCTTGTTTGCCCAGGCAACATAAGTTCGGGGTCCATAGATACTTCTAATACCTGTATTCCAATCGAACATGCATTTATAAATCCTTGATCTACCTTACTTTTTATTTGTTTGGCAAATGGGTCAAATTCATCCAAAACCGCCTCAGCAGTTAAGGCACCATTCTCAATTTTCAGGTTTTCCCATCTTCCAATAGGTAGCAACCGGCTGTCATACCTTTCATGACGCCAAAGCATTACAGGATTTTTTATAAAAGATGTAAAATCGATACCCTCGGTTAGTATACGAAAGCCGGCATCATTGACCGATTCATCACTTACCTTAAATCGCGTTCCTGCCATTATGAACATTACAATTGGAGATTCAAAGAAAATCCAAGAATAATAACTTTACAAATTACATATTACTAATTATAAATAACTTACATTATAATATGCCTCCAATAACATATAATAACACAAGATTTCATACTCGAAACAGCATAATTGAATTTTGCAGTAAATATGTCACCAATGGGCAGAAAAACAGATGAAAACAAAAAGAGCCTTGCATTTATCTTATTCATGAATGGTATGCTACAAAAAGATATTTGCCAAAGGGTGAATATTACTCCAAAAACATTGCAGCGGTGGATAGAACAAGAAGCCTGGAAAGAAAAACTGGCTGCTAAAACTATTACTCGCACCGAACTTGTAAACAAAGTATTGAGCAAGATTTATGATATGCTTTCCACCTCAGGTAATGTTGATGCTGATGCCCTAAGTAAACTTGCCTCGACTATCGAACGTTTGGATAAGAAGGATACTCCGGTTATTATTATGGAAGTTTTTATGCGTTTTGGCAATTGGCTTCAACAGATTTCTGCAAAAGATAAAGATTGCGACTTAGAATTCATTAAGAAAGTTACACGCTATCAAGATAAATATGTAACCGAAAAAATGGCACAATGAAAGCAGATGCCCTTCTATATCAAAAATGGAAAGAACATTGTGCCGCAGTAGAGTCGGCTACAAACCTGATTATAACAGAGTCATCTGATAACGCCAGGCTAAGAGTTGGGAAATTATTGAATGACTATGAAACATTTGCCTCTTACTACTTCCCTCATTATATTACAGATCCATGTGCTGATTTTCATATAGATGCTGCTAAAAAAATTAAATCAGACCCTAATATATTTGCCATACTCGAGTGGCCTCGAGAACACGCCAAAAGTGTCCATGCCGATATAATAATCCCTCTATTCCTAAAAGCCCACAAAGAACTCAACGGAATGATAATAGTGGGCAAAAATGAAACAGATGCCTGCATGCAACTTTCACAACTTCAAGCTGAGCTTGAATATAATCAACGATATATTAATGATTTTGGAAAACAAAAAAAGCTTGGCAGTTGGGAAGATGGCGAATTTATAACTACCGATAATATATTATTTCGAGCTTATGGGCGGGGTCAAAGCCCCAGGGGATTACGCTTGCGAGAGAAACGTCCTAATTATTGCGTAATAGATGATATTGATGACGATGAAATAGTTCAAAATCCTGACAGGGTAGAAAAAGTGGTCGACTGGATTCTGGGCTCTCTTTATAACGCTTTGGACATTCGTAAAAGCCGTATGGTTGTTGTAGGAAACCGTATTCATCAAAAATCTATTCTTGCCCACCTGGTCGGCGATATAGAAGAAGGAAGCCCAAAACGAAAAGGCATTTGGCATTCAAAAGTTATGGCTACGCTCGATGGAACTTTCACAGGAAAGCCTGCATGGCACCAAAAATACACCAGCGAACAACTACAACGACGTTTTGAACGTATTGGTTACTATATGGCCATGCGTGAATTTTTTCATAAACCTGTATCAAAAGGAAAAATTTTTAAGCGAGAATGGATTATATGGGGCAAAATCCCAAAACTTTCTGAGATGGACCATATCGTTTGTTATTTTGACCCAAGCTATAAAGCAAAAACGACAAACGATTTCAAGGCAGTAAAGGTATGGGGTAAAAAGGGATTAAAATTATATTGTATCGATGCATTTGTAAAACAGGCAACCCTTACAGAAGCTATAAAATGGATATATGATTTTTATGAGGCAACACGCGATATTGCAGCAGTTGAGTTTTATATGGAAGAGGTATTTATGCAGGATACATTCTACGATGATTTTGAAGCAGAAGCTCGTATTAGAGGTTATTATTTGCCTATAAGAGGGGATACCCGTCGCAAACCTGATAAATTTAGTCGAATTGCAGCTATTGCTCCCTACTGGGAACGAGGATTGGTAATTTATAATCAAGCCCGAAAAACATCTGCTCATATGATTACGGGGATTGAGCAAACCCTTGCCTTCCAAAAAGGTTCAGCAGTGCATGATGACGGGCCGGATGCCGATGAGGGAGCCATATTTATCCTTCAGCGTAGAGGAAGGGTGGAAAATTTCGATATTCAGATTGGTTTACGTAATCATAAATCTATTTACTAATGGCTTTTATTACACAAGAGGATTATGAAATGCTTATAGCCCCTGACGACTTACTACTGGTACAACAAAGCTCGGCTGCCAACCGTCAGCTGGCAGAGCAAACAGCTATATCACAAGCTGAATCCTATTTGAGTCAACGCTACGATTGTCAAGCTATTTTTAATACCACAGGAGAGCACAGAAATAAAATGCTTCTTATGGTTATTATGGATTTAGTCCTATACCATCTGCATGCTCATCTGCCAGGGCGTATGGGAATTGAAATTCGCCGACAGAGATATGATGATGCATTATCATGGCTCAAAGACGTTGCCAATGGCAACATTACTCCTGATTTACCACGCCCCTTATCAGAAAATTATGCAACACCGGTGCGTTATTCTTCTCGTCCTAAACATAACCCATACTTTTAAATAAATACCATGTCACATAAGAACCCACCTATATATCAAGGTCATAAGTTCAGAAAACTATCCCTCAGAGATATACAAGCTAAAGCAGGCTTGCTCACAGAAATTGCACAAAAAGCCCGACAACTTACTCAATTGAAAATCGATGCCTGGAGAAGAGCTCATCAGGCAGCCATTAACCCAGATAATCCACGCCGCCGCGCTCTTTATGCTATATATGATGATATTCTATTGGATGGGCATCTTAGCGGTGCGATAGAACATAACCGCAAGAATGCAACATTGCAGAAAGATTTCAAAGTTGTAGATAAAAACGGAAAAAAGAACAACGATCTTACCAATTTTCTAGAAGCTTCATGGTTTAAAAAATTTATAAGCCTTGCTCTTGACAGTAAATTCTATGGCCATAGTCTCATTGAATTAGGACCTCCAACCCTCACCGATGGTAAACCCGGATTTTTATATGCTAAGCTTGTTCCACGAGAACATGTATCGCCAGAACTCGAAGTCTTTATCCGCAACCCTGATGATGACTGGAATAAAGGATTGCCATATAATACACCTCAATATTATCCATGGCTCATTAATGTTAATGATGATTCTTTAGGTTTATTACTCAAGTGCTGTCCACCTGCTATCTCTAAGCGATATATTCTCGCCTTCTGGGATGAATTTGCTGAAATTTTCGGTATGCCTATTCGCATAGCGAATACAAGCTCGCGCGATAAAACTGAACAAAATAAAATAGCCTCCATGCTCGAAAACATGGGTGCTGCTGCCTGGGGTTTGTTCCCGGAAGGCACTTCCATAGAGATAAAAGAAACTTCGAGAGGAGATGCCTTCGAAGTGTATGACCGAAGAGTTATCAGAGCTGAATTCGAAATCAGCAAAGCCATTCTTGGGCAAACCATGACTATGGATAATGGCTCAAGTTATAGCCAGGCTAATGTACATTTGACAATCCTCAACCGAATTTGCGAGAGAGATGCTGATTTTATACGCGATCTTGTAAATAATGAATTATTTCCCCGGCTTAAAATTCATGGTTGGCCCATTGACGGACATCGTTTCGATTGGGACGAAAAAATAGTTTACACACCCGAACAACAAACCGAACGAGACCGATTGGTATTACAATATTATGATGTAGACCCAAAATATTTTATCGATCAGGGCTATCCTATAAGAGGCTCTCGTAATGCTACGTTATCCGCAAAAAATGATTTTTTTTGATTAGCCCCGCTGCAGCGGGGCATCTGGAATCTTTACAAAAGGAATTAGAAACCATTTATTGCAGTCATTGCAATGAAAGATTTCTCAATGCCAATGATAACAATAATAATAATGATGAACTAAACGATACTTTTCATGATTTGAAAAGGCACTTAAACTCTTATCTTGAAAAAGTCTTTAAAAAATCTATTAACGTTGACATACCTACAGTTAAAATAACTGCCAATGCATTTATGAAGGCTGTTGATAAAAGCCTTGCTAATCTCAAAACTGACTATGCCCGCCAAGATAATATTGCTTTTTATAGAGCCATCGAACAAAATTGCTTTCGATTTGCAGCTGCTAAAAATTATCATGAAACCCTCGCATTGAGTAAACTCCTAATTGATGATAATGGCAATGCCCGTTCATTTGATGAATTCAAAAAATTAGCCACATCTATATTGGAAACATTCCGAAATGATTGGCTAAGAACCGAATATGACCAGGCCTTGATAACCGGTCATAGAATTGCCGATTACCGAAGACAGGTAGCCAATGGAGATACTTTTCCCACATGGCAATATAAAACCCGGGATGATGGTCATGTTCGCCCAGGGCACCTTATGCTGCATAATATGAAATTGGCAGCCAACGACCCTGCCTGGCGATTCATTTATCCACCTAATGGTTGGCGTTGCAGATGTTATATTAAACCACTGAGCGAAGCCCCACCAAACTTAAGCAATGGCGATAAAGCAATTGATTTGCTGCGTTCAACAGCCGATACCAAGGGCAGAAGCGAATGGGATAATATGGTAAAACAGGGTTTTGCCTCGAATCCGGCACTTGATGGCGTTATATTTCCCTTACAACATCCTTACTGGAAAGAAGCCCCCGACGATATACTTCGTAAGGCGTCCTTGTTGGCTCCCAATAACTTTAATCGTATATACACCAGCTCGAAAAATACGGGTTGGGTAGACGTGCACCAGTCACATGGTAAACAAGAATTAAAGGCAAATTTGGCCATTGCACGCATATTAGCTGATGAGTATGGAGAACAAATTAGGCTAATGCCAATTGATAATACTCCGGGAGTAAAAAATCCCGATGCAATGATTATTACTAAAAATAATGAATTGTGGGATTTTAAAACACCTGTAACTCCTGACATCAGGCATCAAATTTTTAACTCAATAAAACAAGCCAAGCGGCAAAAACTAGAAAATATACTAATCAGAATATCCGGAAACAAACCGGTTGAGATTATTAAAGGCTTTTTGGATATAGGTATTCAAAGATTTGGCACCATTAGAAAAATTCAACTTCTTTATCAACATAAGTTAATTTCAGTGGATTTATCATTGCTTAAGGAAAAGAAACTTAATGAACTTTTACAATTTCTTAAGGACGCTTTATAAAACACCCGGAGCAAGCCATTATGGCTTGCCCCGGGGCGAAGGG
>LUYY01000216.1 GCA_001603415.1 Bacteroidales bacterium Bact_07
GTAGTTCGTTGTTTGTGAATTATAAGAACGCACGCGTTATGAGAGGCGCGCTAACGTGGAGGAAACTAACGAAGAGGAATTTTGAATTTTGAATCTTTCCGTACACTGGACATTAAAGAAAAACCCCGGCTCATCACCGGGGCTTGGGTATTTAGAATGCAAAGTTATTGGGAACATGGTACTGTGGCCCAGTTTCGGGAATCTTATACACATGAATATCTACCGTATTGGAACCCGTATTGCTACAACCATTTGCCGAAGTAACTATTGGTATAGAATAAGTTATTACCTTATCGGGATTTGGCCCGCTCCAAACCAAATTGGGAGTAGTATAAACATGTGGTGATGTAACATTATTAAAGTTATAAGTGTTTGTCCCATCGGTTAACTGGTAGTTATAGGGTGAGGTACCCCCAGAAAGTGTAATGGTTAACTCACTATGATCGCCATCGCAAATTGAACTGCTTCCTGATATGGCAATAGTAGCGCTAGGTCTTTCGTTTACAGTTACAGCAAGTGTTAGGGGATCGCTATCACCGCAACCGTTGGTTGAGTATACACTTACATTTCCTGAGGTGGCATTACTAGCGTAGTCAATGGATATTGAGTTACCACTACCCACAATAGTTGCGCCTGTTCCGCTATAGTTCCATGTGAAGGTTAAGCTGGGGTTATTGGCTACAGAGTAGCCTACGTTAATATCTCCTTGGCAAACATTGTCGTCATAAGTAACAAATGCCGCCGGTTTTTCGGGAAGCAACGGGAACGAAATGTTAACATCATCAGTCGAAGTGCACCCACCATTAGTAATTGTCCAGCGCAAGGTATAATTATTACCGTTTATACCGTTAAATAAACTATTTGGAACAGTGGGTTGAACAACAGTTCCGCCCAAACCGCTAATTATGCTCCATTGTCCGGTACCAATCGTAGGTGTATTGGCAGTTAGTGTTGCCGAGGTTGCACCGCATAACGACTGGTCAACCCCAGCATCTGCTGTAGTTGGAACAGTATAGGTGGTTACTGGGGTTGGGTCAACAACTCCATTGGTTGGGCTGCCTGGGTTATTATAAGTAAAACTGGTAAGCTGGTAGGTAGCACCTGTAGCATCGGTTGGTAGTATATAGGGTTCTGCGGTAACGGTTACAGGGGTTTGGGGGACTCCATCCTTGGTGTAGTTAAGGATATAGTTAAAGGGTCTGAATGAGCCAATAAACAGAACAGGTATACCGGCATTGCCACAAACCGGACCCGACGGATTAAGCCTAGCTCTCGGTTTGGTGGTGTTAATACATGCTGTGGTATAGTTAGCCGAACCTGCAGCAGGAATTGTTATCCTAGACGTTGTAGTAACTGTACCATTATTATTATTACCGCTTGCTGATGAGGATAGTTCAGTCCATGTACCACTATTATCGTAAGCTACCCTCATATCTGATAATCCGTTTTGAGTCATTAACGGGGTAAGGTCGCTTGTGGGGTTCCAATCTAAACCTACATATGCCCTGCTACCAGGATCGGCGCTTACCGTCCAGTACTCCTTGGAGTTTACGTATGTAAGTGGGGCTGCCATTGAGTTATAGGTTGGGTTTGGAGTAAAAAATTCAACAGTCCAATCGGTTGTTCCTCCCATGAATAGGGCAAGCGATGAAGTTAAAGAAATTTTATTTCCAACCGAAGTTCCTTTTCCTACAGGGAACTTAAAATCATCGCCCGAACTCACACGCTTAGTAAGCGGACCATCTACAAACGAAGCCGATGAACCTGCAGCAGGGAAAACACAGTTAATGGCTAAATTAACAATTACTAAACGGTTACTCGATGTGGTAGTGATATTTCCGTTCGTAAGGTACAGATTTCCTCCAACCTCAATTAAACCGCCATTACCAATGGATAAGCCTGCTGGGTTATTTATTTTCAGATGGTTAAACTTATTGCTACCACTAAAATCGCCTAGTGGGCCACCAACCGTTTGTGCAGCCGAACCAGCAAATTCAACAATGGCATTGGCTCCAGTTCCCGCATTAAAAGTACCAGTTCCATACCTTTCCATTGTTCCCAGAATGGTTAGCGTACGATTATTAACCGAATTATCGAGTGTTGGTCCGTCAATTAGTAATTGTTCGCAAATGGTTAGGTTTTTATTGGGCAGAACACGGGTACCTGTACCGGTAAACCTAACCCTTCGTAATTGATTGTAAAGGTCGGCCACCACATTATAGTTTGTACTTCCACCATACTCAAGTGTACCTCCGGTTGAGCAGTCAAAGAAAGCGTCGTATCGACCGGCAGGGAATGGGCCTCCATCGGTATAGAGCGTTCCGCTTCCCGATACAATTCCAATATTGTGGCCATAGTATGGTTGAACCGAACGTAAGGTTCCATTGATAGTTGTTCGGTATGTAAATGCTTGGTTAGCATTTAGGGTTACGGTGTCGGCTGGGCTAATTGTTACAATAAATCCATTAGGCCCACCAGTGAGTGTGTATGGGTCGCCACCGGTTTGAACCCAAACCGTAGGATCGTTCCAATCGCCATCCTTAGTTGAAGTAAACTGAGGAATGTTGTTGGGTATGGCAGGATCCTCACCGGCAGTGAACTCACCGTTAAGGTCGTTTGCATTTACCAGGTTGAAGGTAATGGTATTATTGGTTTCATCTACGTTATCGGTGCCGGCACCCGGAGCTGCTTTACTCCAACTCGTTCCACCAACAGTTCGAGCTGCAATATAATCGGGTTCGGAACCTCTTACATCTGCATCTTTGTAATAAAACACTAGTGTGCCGTTTACGCCCGCAACGGCATTGTTCTGTACCTCCCAGTAGTACTGGAGAACTCTATTCCTGTCCAAAACCCCTGGATGGTAACTATTAATGGCATTTATTCTGATATAACCTGTGGTTGTGTTATTAGTATAGGTAAATACTACAGGGGTGTACTTACCTGTAACCCCTATTGGATAAGTAAAGGTTTGAGCTGGACCTGTGTATGAGGTAAAGTATTTACGAATACCCACGTTGCTGAAAACCCCATCAACCACAATCATTTTTGTTGGACTAAAAGGAGCACCCTCAATGGTACTGTTAACTCCAAGGGTTAGCATGTACTGGTTTATATTCAGATTACCCAGTGTTAGTACTAAATTTTTGGTGAGTGTTATGGAATTTTGGAGACGAGCACCATTGGAGTTAAAAAGTTCAAGGGTGCTGAATGTGCCTGTTCCTGAAATATACTGTAAGTTGCTACCCTTTAGTGAAATACCCGTTCCGGTGCCATTATCTGTATAAGTTGCATTATTGGTAAGGTTACCTGCAATTATTGCAAGGTAAGAGTCGCAGATAAAGGTTCCGCTACTTAGTGTTAGGTTTCCATTTACATTTATATTATTGGATGCTAACGTTACAGAAGTGAGAGGGTTAATTACCAGATTATTGAATGTAGTAAGGGTTGTTCCTAGTATCTGCTGAGTATTACCGTTGAAGGTTGTGGTATTGGTTCCTGGAGTATATGTACCATTATTAGTAAAATTACCTTTTAGTGATATGTTGATATTATTGGCAGTTAGAAAACTATTACTGTTTGTTAGGGTGAGCGAACCGTTTAGTACCAGCGGATTTACCATTAATGTCAGAGTGGCGTTACGGGCAGTTGCTACTGTTTTACCAGTTATGGTTAAGTCATTTAAAGTGATATTGGCATCCATTCTATAGTTTTGCACAGCATCAGCAGTGGCCCAAGAGGCAGGGGTTTGTGTAAATATGATTTGACCACCTGTTACGCTTCCACTTTCTGGTCGAATATATAGATCTCCAAAGGATGTACCTCCACCACGAACTATGGTTATGCTACCCCCGCTCATATTAAATACGCTACCCGGATTAGTTACCTCTAACTTAGCACGGGTAAGCGCTGTGGCATCGCCACCCTGTCCGTTAATTATTACCTCACCTCCGCTTTGGTAATACTTAAGCACACCTGTTGTTGTAGAGGTGTTTCTACGGATTTGCCCGTTAATAAAAAGTTGGCCTCCCTCAACCACCAGTGTTGAATTACCATCGCCGGTGTAAACTATATCGTTATTGTTGTTTGTTGTTCCATTTATAGGACCCACAAACACCCTTCCGGCCCTTACGGTAAGTTTTCCGGCTAGGGTAACATCGTTAGTATTGACATTGGAGTTGGCAATCAGTATATTTCGGTTACCGCTGTTGTTAGGGTAATCAATATACAAACCGGCAGTTTCCGAAATCACAAAAGGAGTAGTTGTTGAGATAGTAAAATCGCTATTAGGGTTTGTTCGCCTATAAACCAGTGTACCATTTCGCAGGGTAAGCCAGTTATCTGTTAGGGTTGTAAGTGTGCCCCCTATGTCAATTATCAATGAGTCGGCCTGTGAGGTTCCCTTATCAATGGTAACTCTACCAAATCGGGTAATTGGATTGTTTCGTTGGTTTGTAACGCTCGAGGTGTTACTTCCAGTAAAAGTCAAGGGAATATTTCTAAAGTCGCATTCACGTGGAGTGGTAATTCCACCGCCTGTAGCCCCGGTTGTATTGTTTACTAAACTTCCACCAATGCTCATAAGTGCCGACGAACCATCCCAATTGTCGATGGCAGAGTTATCGTTGACCAGAACATCGCCTTTTACTACAAATGTTAGGGTTATGGCTCCACCACCATACCATACTAAACCACCACCCTGAATATCAAGATTACCATTTACAGTAATTGTCTTAGCTATTCGGGTTGCAGGAGGAGTGGGGTAATTATCGTTCCAAACCGGGCAGAACCATGAATCTGCATTTTGGCCACGGGTTATTAAATTACCATAGATTAGAAGGTTATTATTTGGGAAAATAATATTTGAACCTCCAAGAGGCGAAAGAATTAAATTACCATAACTTGTTATTCCGTTTGGTAGATAGTAAGTGGTTCCAGCTATTGGATTCGTTGTATAGAGCTCAGTTGTTCCTATTGAAACATTATACTCTGAGTAATCACCTGAGGGGAATTGGAAAGTAGATAAATCATCATAATCACATGCAATTCTTAAGTTCCCATTTCCGTTAGGGTGATTTAGTACAAGTGAAAACGAAGATGCCGGGTTAAATCCTACATCAAGCGCTGCACCGCTTTCAATCTTAAGTATGGCACAGCTCCGTGGATCAGCATTTGGTGTTGTAAGGTTTGTATTAAGGTAAACAGAATCTCTATCTCCAATAATTACAATATCACTAGCACCCGGTACAGTAACGGCAGGTGCTCCGCTGTGGCCTGTTAACGACCATGTGTTAACATTACCCCATAATCCGCTCTGGCGACTATAAAAAACGGTAGGAGTTCCAAATGGATTGGTAGGGCTATCGTCGCCAGCAGTATAGTCACCATCGAGGAAACTTGCATTCTCAAGGAAATTTCCTGCTCCGGGTTCACCTACTAAGTTGTTAGCCTCATCCACATCGCTGGCATTACCCTTTGACCATGTTGAAGTATTTATATCAAAACGGGCTGCCACATATTCATCCTCGGTAATTCCCGCCCCTGTAACCACATCGGTTTGAACATAGGAGAATCCCATGGTGGCGGTTGCCGAACCCAGGGTCATACCGCTTGTTTTAACCCGCCAATAGTAGGTAAGTGAACGATTTTTGGTAGTTGTAGCAGGATGTTCGTACCCAACAGGCACTATGGTAATATTGCCCCATGCGGTAGGTGTGCCATTTATGGTTACAGTTGCAGGGGTGTAGGCTGGTGCAGCATGATTTGTTGAGGGGGCGCCAATAGGGAAAGTGAAACTATTTGCCCCTGAGGCAAAGGTACGGGTTACCCCTCCATTACCAGCTTGTCCTGAACTGGTAATGTAACGCGTAGCGCTTGATCCTGAAATGCTTGCCGTTGAAGTAAATTTAAGATTGTAGGTACTAATATCGAACAGTTTATCCTGCGAGAATGTTAAAGTACCCGAAACGGAAGTGTTGGCTTTTAGCCTTACAGGCGCTGCTATGGCATCGGTGTTATTTAGTTCCAGGTTACGGAAAATACCGTTACCGTCGCCATCAATATCGGTGGGATCATCATCGGCTATTACTATTTTCCCCGATCCTAAATGAATGGCGCTATTGTATATGTATGATGTTGTTGTAGTTGTTGAAGTTGTCAGGGTGATAGTTTTACCGGCATCGTTCAGTGTGCCGGAAATCAGCATCAGGGAGTCCTGAACTTGTATATCGGTTTGGGTTCCGGAGAAATTCAGAATTTTGCCACTGGGTTTATCCATCTTAAACTTTTTAAAGGCAAATGCCGTTGCTGAGTTAACCGTAATGGTTTGGTTCGACAAACCATTGAAGATAGTCCAGTTGGTACCGGGTGTATAGGTTGTGCCATTAGCCACAAACATGTTCCCTCCAATAGTAACATTCAGGTTGTTTGCATTAAAATCGCCTGAGAGTAACGAGAAGTTATTCAGAACGGTCATAGGGTAGGTATCGAGCAATACCACACTGGTACTACTTTGCCTGCTAACCGTAAAATTACCGAATTGGGCACGGGATATTACCCTGAAATTGGGCGAATCGGGCAGAAGGGTTCCAGTGTAAGGCGAAATAACCACCGATCCTCCGGTTACATCAATATTGTTAGGGTCGCTTAAAACCTCAAAGGCTTTTTGTTGGGCGGCGGTACTACCATCACCGCAGATATCATAGACATAGATTATACCACCGCTCATGTTGAAAACATTAGCGGTTTCGTTCAGGTTAAAAGTACCAAGTGCCCCCTCTAAACCTCCACTGGTTCGGTTTGTGCCAAGCGGTGCATTAACCAAATCGCTTACGCTGGTGTAAGCTGTTGGTGTACGGCGGAAACGACCCCTTAAGTAGAAGTTTCCACCGGTTTGTGTAAACGATGCCAAACCTCCACCTGTTCCGGCAGAGCGGAACTGCTTGGCATCCACTTCGCCACCGTTAATTTCGAACTGCCCCGAAGCTGCTGCCCATGTTATAAATCCACCGCTCTCACGGGTTGAGATGTACCCCCTGTTTATCTTTAAAAGTCCCATGATTGAAAATGAACTACATCCCGCACCAGTATTTATACCCATGGTGGCATTATCAGGTGCAGCTACGCCATAGGCTACATTAACCTCCCGGTAGTCGTCGGCTGTGGTAAGTATAACCACGTTATCGCCATCGAGTACAAGCGCTCCATTCCCCGGAATATAAAACTCGGAACTGGGGCCGCCTGGGCCAATATCGCATGCCCCCTCGGAAAGCGAAGGAATAATAGTTGTCCCTTGAAGCACCAAAGTACCTGAATGAATCCAAAGTGCCTTATCGAGGTTTGGATTTGCTCCGCCGCCATAGCCTCCAGCAATGTTAGCTCCAAAAAGACGAAAATATTGGTACTGGGTGGAGTAGACTGTTAGGCTATAGGTTTGGTCAATCCCTTTACTCAAAACAAGATTGTAAAAATCGGTTGTACCCTCGCAGCGTAAATTGTTGCTGGTGTTCCCTAAAAAGTAAACGGTTGCATACCCCGATGTTGCTCCAAGGGTTATGGGTGGCAATTGGTTATATATTGGATAGGTTAGGTTGGTAAACCTTACTGTTCCGTAATTGGTAAAATCTCCATAAACGCGAACAGTATGCGATTGGGTATAGTAGTAATTGGTGTATGGTGCTGTACCACCCTCTGCTACTGCAGTTGGGTCGGTGGTGGTATTGGTTACCCCATTACCAACGGTTATTGAAGCGCCACTATTAACGGTAACACTACCCAAAATGGTTAATTCGCGGCGAGCCGCTGTGTTATCATTTATACGATATGTACCTTGCATAACGTGCAAATCGCCATTAAGGGTTAGGTTATGGAGTTGAGTTGCAGTTACACCGGGCGCATTTATACGTAGGGTGTTGTATGTGGTTTGCGCTGCGGGTAGTGTAAAGTTTGATGAGTTGTAGTATTCGGTTGTACCCCCACCCGCATTAACAAAAGAGTTTGTTGTAGCATTAGGGAAGTTAACCGAGGCAAGCTTTAAAGTACCTTCACCGTTAAACTCTTTGAGGATATTAGTAAAGCGGTAGGTTGACATATCCAAAATACCACCCGCATTAATATTTAGTTCAAGATTGGTAGTTGCAACATCGGCAGTAAGGGTTACTGTTCGGCCCGAAAGGATTACTACCACATCGCCGTCGCCTGTAGGAGTACCAATGTTATTCCAGGTAGTTCCACCGGGATCGCTGGTCCAAGTGGCAGGGTCGTTCCAGTTTCCGGTTTGGTACGAGAAGAATGTTTTAGGGGGATATCCGGCAGTCCATTCGGAGGTAACCGCACTAATGTTGGTAGTGTTGGTTATGGTAAACGTTTTGGCAATATCGTTAAAGGTTTGGGAACCTACAGGGGTTGCCCATGTCCCGGCAGTTGGCCGTACCCAAACTATACTTGGGTCAACAGGGTTCTCGGTGGCATCGTACTGGAATGTGAGGGTAGCAGTGGTTGCACCACTCCCCGTAACCTGCCAGTAACGCTTTAGGTACTGGGAGCCAAGGGTAGCACTGTAAACGGTACGCAAACGGAGGTAGGTGGAACCGGTAATGTTGCTGGCGGTAACCGGAGCATATACTCCGTTCGATCCAATAGGAATGGTGTATGTGGTAGCGGCAGTTACGGCTTGTTGAATGTAACCAGTACCATCAGTTGTTATCATACAACCCGAGTTAAACGGGCCTCCCTGAATTGCTGTTGCACTATTGTTATTTATAGTAAGGTTAAAATTGGCAATATTTAGGATAGAACTGTTTAAATTGAGTATATTGTTCACCTGGGTATTATTGACCAACGATTTTACTCCTCCTCCGGAAAGTGTCAGGTTGGAGTAGGTGTATGCCCCAACATTCTGGTTTCCCGAATTATTGTAGTTAACTGTACCGGTTGTAGGTGCAGTAGCACCTCCCCCGGCAGTGCTTGTTATTCCGCCTCCGGAAATTGTTCCCCCAACGTTTATGGTTCCATTTCCCGAAAATAAAAGATATGTCCTCAAATTGGACGCGTTCATAGTAATATCTGCGGAAACATTAATTGTTCCAGTTGTTACTGAAACATAAGCATCTCTATTATCGTTTCCACCTGTTGAGTTAATGCTAATGCTATTACAAGTTAATGTTCCCCCAGCAACAGCAATATACTTGGCAACGTTGGCAGTATTAGAGCTTACTACTACATTCCCTGTAACACTAATTGTATTTGTACCGGAAAAAGATAAACTTGTTGCATTTCCTCCAGTTGCAATTACCAGTGAGCCTATACTATTTGCAGGCGTTACGTTAAGCGTTACATTATGGTTATTTTGAATGGTTACTGTTCCTGCACCAGGGTTTTGCCCAGGAAAATCTGTTGCTGCAACCCAAGCAGCACCGTCATAACGCTGCCAAATAGCAACGCTATTCCAGTTTCCTCCAGCAGTCGTTTGGTAATCACCTGCCACTTGTGCTTTTACCAACAGGGTTAGTGTTAGTGCAATGGTGAATAATAATACTTTTTTGGTAAAGGATCTTTCACCTTGTAGCCACTTTGATTTCTTTTTTATGGTAACCATGGTATGTTGTGTATTACTAGTTATCAGCTTTAAATTGGTTAATCGGATTTGGAACAAAAATGTTTCACTTATACCTATAAAATAAGCATAATTTTCTAAGCAAAAACCAATCCAAAAATTGTAAAAAACAGTATAACAGGTTTATATATAACTTTACCTGATTGCGAAAAGTCCGAAAATGGGAAAATTAGGGTTTAAAGATGTGTTAGGTGCTTGGCGTTTCGGGTTTCACTCGTTAACGCGTGTTTCATGGCGCGTGCGTTCACTCTAAAAAATTGCCCTGTAGGGGCAAATTAAGGTAGCCCAAGGTTTTAACCCTGGGTATTGAGGTATTCCAAGTATTTGGCGATGCACGTGTTGTATAATCCAAAGAGCAAAAGGGGAACGTTGCATCGCAACCGAAAAACCAATGCAAAGCACTATCTAAACGTTCTTTCTTGTCTTGATACAAGAAAGAACCAAAGAAAATCAAGGCTGAAAAGCCCGGCCCGATGGGTACCCCGTGGGTTGAACTGCCACGCGATACTATTCGCCACGCCTGTGGCGTGGCTCATGTGGTATCGCTTACTAAGCCCACCGCAACGTTCCACCCCCGACCCATTCTCGGGTCTGGCTTTTATGCCACTGCTTACGTCATTC
>LUYY01000217.1 GCA_001603415.1 Bacteroidales bacterium Bact_07
TTTAGATTCATACCAAATCTCCTTTCTTTTCTTTTCATTGAATCGAAAGAAGAGCATCAAAAGGTTTGCCGTTGATTAAAATACGTCAATATGACCGAATATAATTGGTTTTAAATGCCAAAATGACGTTAAGCATTATCTTTTACACTGGTGGCGGTTGTTTCGTAAGGGTAAGTTTTGTAGGAATATTATATGCTCCGCATTTTACCGTTTGGAATGGAACAGTTTCAGTAGCAATTTTTTATCTAAGTGATAGTATAAACCCTTGATGGTAAAAAATAGCAACGGTTGGTGTATTGGGCTGCTGGGGAGTTAAAAGCCAGCGGCGTTATCCGCCGTTAAAAAGTTAGTTAAAGGTAGTAAAAATTCTGCATCTGCATCATCAGCCCCAGTAGGCTAAACCACCTTTTGTGGTGTGTTTTTTTATGTTGTCCTGGGTTTTATTTGTATCTGTCCTCCAATTGCTCTTAATACTTTAATAATTGTTTCAAACTGAGGTTTAGCTCCATCTGATAAAGCTTTGTATAAACTTGGTCTGCTCAATCCTGTTTCTTGAGCAATCTTTGTCATTCCGATTGACTTTGCGATATGTCCAATCGCGGTAATCACATCGGATTCGTTTCCTTCAGCTAAAACAGTATTTAGATATTCTGCAATCATCTCATTGCTATCTAAATAGTCTGCTATATCAAATCTTGTAGTTTTCATTTCTCTACCGTTTAATTCGTTTTAAAATTTCTTTAGCCTTTTCAATGTCTCTCTTCTGTGTTGACTTATCTCGTCCAATGAGCAAAATAATGATTTTCCCGTCTGACTCTTTAAAGTATACTCTGTAACCTTTTGCGTAATCAATTTTTAATTCTCGAATTCCATTACCAACAGGCTCGCAATCTCCAAAGTGTTCATCATTTTCAATCTTTTGAATGCGAAACAATATTTTGGCTTTAGCTCTTAAATCCTTCAATTTTCTAAGCCATTTGTCAAATTCTTCCGTTTTCTCTGTTATATACATTTACGATTCTGTATCCATTTGGATACAAAATTAAGTATTTTTTTTGATTTTG
>LUYY01000218.1 GCA_001603415.1 Bacteroidales bacterium Bact_07
TGCTAAACCTTATTTAAATTGGAGTGAAGTTTCTGTTTTGTATAACAAAAGAATGGTCAAGTAAGACCAATGGTTGCGGTTTTATTGTAAAGTCATCGTCCTGCCTCGATCAATATTTTTATGGGCAAAAAGTTGATTTTCTTTTTGATGGGTTGTATCTTTGGAACCAATCTGGGACAAATTGTTTAACTTAAATTTAAAGCTATGGTGATTCGAACAGCTAAGTTTGTAGCTAGTTATCCTAGTGTGCAAAAGTGCCCAAAATCCGATTTGCCTGAGTATGCATTCATCGGTCGTTCCAATGTGGGTAAATCATCGCTAATAAATATGCTCACATGTACCAAGGCCTTGGCTAAAGTTTCGCAAACACCGGGCAAAACACAGCTCATCAACTATTACCTCATAAATGACTCATGGCACCTGGTCGATTTGCCGGGCTATGGCTATGCCAAGGTATCGAAGGGGGACCGCGAAAAATTCTCCGATATCGTACTAAACTATATCCTTAAACGCGAGAACCTGCATCTGCTCTTCGTTCTTATCGATTCCCGCCTTGAACCTCAGGATATCGACATCCAGTTTATTAACTGGCTAGGCGTTAACCAGGTTCCTTTTGCCCTTATTTTTACCAAAACCGATAAGGTTTCGAGCATGGTGCTTGAGCAAAATATTGAGCTGCACAAAAAAGTACTGCATGAAACCTGGGAAGAGCTGCCGCCAATTTTTACAACATCGTGTGTAACCCGCACAGGCCGTGAGGATGTGCTTAACTATATTGACTCGGTTTTTCGGGAAGCAAAAATAACTCCTTGCCAGGTGTAGAACATGAGCCATAAAATTTGTAAATTTGCGAGCATTAACGGAAAAAAATCCTAAAATGCACAGCAAACACCAAATAAAGTTCTTCACCGGACGAAGTTCGCGTTACCTTGCCGAAAGAATAGCTCAAAGTTTTGGAATTCCTCTCGGGAAATCAACCTTAACCATTTTCAGCGATGGTGAATTTCAACCCTCATTCGATGAATCGGTGAGGGGTTGTACCGTATTCATCATCCAGTCAACCTTTCCGCCGGTTGATAATCTTTTTGAGTTGCTGTTGATGATTGATGCTGCCCATAGGGCTTCGGCATACAAGGTTGTGGCCGTGATGCCCTACTTTGGATGGGCCCGACAGGATCGTAAGGATAAACCCCGTGTGGCCATTGGGGCAAAGCTGGTTGCCAACATGCTTGTTGCTGCCGGTGCCGACCGGGTTATGACCATGGACCTTCATGCCGATCAAATTCAAGGATTCTTTGATGTTCCTGTCGATCACCTTTACGCATCGTCCATTTTTGTTCCATACATCAAGAACCTGAACCTTGAGAACCTCGTAATTGCTGCTCCCGATATGGGTGGCGCAAAGCGCGCTAACGCATACTCCCGGTTCCTGAACTCATCGTTGGCCATTTGCCATAAGAATAGAGAGAGGGCTAACCAGATTGGCGAAATGACCGTTATTGGTGATATTGAGGGTAAGCATGTGGTAATCCTCGACGATATGGTTGATACAGCGGGAACTCTTACCATGGCTGCCGATTTGATGATGAGCAAGGGGGCTACTTCGGTAAGGGCTTTTGCTACACACCCAGTACTTTCCGGTTCGGCTTATGAGCGCATTCGCGACTCAAAGCTTACCGAACTGGTTGTAACCGATACCATACCGTTGCGTACCGACAAGGATACCACTAAAATTAAAGTGCTTTCGGTTGCAGAGCTTTTTGCCGATGTTATCAATAAGGTTTATAACTATCAATCAATCAGCGAAAAGTTCATTATTTAGTTTCTGTAATAATTTTTTTCTATTTTTGCAGTCCATTTCCCTCACGATAGGGTACGATGGGGGGCTGGTTAAGTGTTTGAGGGACAGCCCTGAGTAGTGCCTAAGTAATAACATAAATTATCAAGAGTAAATGAAAACAATTGAACTTTCAGCAGCCCCAAGAACCGAAACCGGTAAGAAAGCTGCTAAGCAAAGCCGTAAATCGGAATTTGTGCCCGCCGTTATTTACGGTGCAGGGGAAAATATTATGATTGCGCTAAACGAGAAGGAACTTAGGAAGGTGATTTACACCCCTATTGTTTACCTTGTAAAACTTAACGTTGATGGCAAGGTTCATGATGCAATTATTAAAGAGGTACAGTTTCACCCGGTTACCGATAAGATTTTACATGTCGATTTTCTGAAGGTATCGGAGAACAAACCCATTACCATTGGACTACCCATTAACCTTGTTGGACAGGCTGAGGGTGTTAAAGCTGGTGGTAAACTGTTGCAGGTGGTTCGTAAAATCAGGGTTAAAGGTTTGGCTAAGGACTTGCCCGATGCCATTGAAATTGACGTTACCAAGCTTGGTATTGGTAAGAGCATAATGGTGGGCGAGCTCAGTTTCGATAAGTTTACCGTTATTGAGCCCAAGAGCATGGTGATTGCAACTATTAAATCGACCCGTGCTGCTCGCGAAGCTCAGCAGGAAGAAGCTAAATAAGTAGTTCAAAGTTGAAGTATCTAATTACCGGGTTAGGGAATATCGGAAGTGAGTATTCCAACACCCGACATAATGTAGGATTTATGGTGTTGGACGCTCTTGCTAAGGCGTCCAACATTTCTTTTGCCGATGCCCGTTACGGTTTTGTGGCTCAGCTTAAGCATAAGGGACGTACCTTTGTGCTTCTCAAACCATCAACCTACATGAACCTTAGCGGTAAGGCGGTTAACTATTGGTTGCAAAAGGAAAATATCCAGCTGGAAAACCTTTTGGTGGTGGTTGATGATATAGCTTTGCCCCTTGGGGCAATCAGGTTAAGGCCCAAGGGTAGCGATGGCGGCCATAATGGGCTTAAAAATATAACCGAGGTGCTTGGCACACAGGATTTCGCCCGACTTCGCTTTGGCATAGGTAATGGCTTTAGCCGGGGTCGCCAGGTCGATTATGTTTTGGGTGAGTGGACCGAAGAGGAGATGAAGGCTCTACCCGAACGTCTGACCTTGGCTGGCGAGGCTGTGCTTGCCTTTGGCACTATCGGTGTTGAGCGTGCCATGAACCTTTTCAATAACCGATAGCATTATGGCATCGATGCGGGTTGATAAATGGCTTTGGTTTGTTAGGGTTTTCAAGACCAGAACCCTTGCCACCGAGTATTGCCGAAAGGGACGTATCGTGCGCAATGGGGTAGCGCTCAAACCCGCCCAGGAAATCCAAATAGGCGACACCCTTACAGTTCGCAAACCGCCTGTAACCTATACCTTTAGGGTGAAAGATTTACCCAAAAGCCGCCTTGGTGCTAAGCTGGTTGAGGGTTACATGGAGAATCTTACTCCGCCCGAGGAACTGCAGAAACTCGACCCATCATTTATGGCCTTCAACATTTACCGCGAACGCGGAACAGGCCGCCCCACCAAAAAAGAGCGTCGCGAGATAGATGAACTACTCGACTCCGGCTATGGGGGCTTCGACTGGGACAGCTTTGAACCCGACGCCGACGATTTGGTTGATTAATACATTCCGTTGCCAACCTCGTGGGTAAAGCAATAACTTGCAGAATTGCCCAAGATTACACTACCAATCAATCCTCTTTATAAACCGATGTTATTTCGGCTATGAATAACCTATGAAAATCGCTTTTAGGGTAGTGCTTTTCAATGATGCTCTTATCAAGGAAATTCTCAGGCTTAATGTCGTCGATGTATAGTTTGCGGCATTCAATTACCAAACGAGCCTCGTTGAAAGCTATAGCACTTTGCAAGCTACTAACACTTAAGCCGGCAGCCTTGGTTTTATCGATATCGCGCCCCGATTTGCTGCCACACAGTTCCAGCGCTGTACGCCATTTATCATCAAAGAAGTTGAGAGTGAAGTATTCGTTCTGCTCTACAAATTGTAATGTGTAGCGCTGTGGGCGAATAAAGATGAATGCCACGGGTTTATTCCATAGAATTCCAAATCCGCCCCATGAGGCTGTCATACTATTATGCTTTTCCTTGCTGCCCGCTAGTATTAGCATCCATTGGTTATCGAGCAGGTCGAAGGTGTTTTCGTTTAACTCAAACGGCGAAATGAACTTGTAATTTTTTGGTTCCATGACAATTCCTTTAATTTGTGGCTAATCGATAGGTATTCCCAAGTAGTTTCGAACCAGCAAACCAATTCCAAAGGTTAATGCCGATACACCAAGGCTAATGACCACCATCTCAATAAAACGATGTTTGAAGTTGAGGTTTTTGGCCACAGCTATGTAGAAGTTAAAGGCAAAAATGATTGCTATTGCAAGCGTAAGGGTTACCGCTAAGGCTAACATGTAGCTCGTGAGCAACAGGAATGGGCTGATGAGTATAGCTACGGTAAAAACATAGGCCAAACCAGTGTAAATGGCCGATTTACCAGCGTGCCGGTCATCGTTTTCGGTTTTAACCGACAGGTATTGCGATGCAGCCATTGAAAGCGATGCCGCAATGCCGGTAATTAGCCCAGCAACGGCTATCAGCCTGGTGTTTTGCATGGCAAGGCTAAAACCAGCTAATGCACCGGTAAGTTCCACCAGCGCATCGTTAAGGCCAAGAACCATTGAACCGGCATATTCGAGCCGTTCTTCCTGTATTAAAGCAATAAGTTGGTCCTCGTGCTCCTCCTCCGATTTCCTAACGGCTTCAACCTCGGGCATGTATGGGATAACTCGCTCGTAAACTTCTTGGATTTTTTCTTCCTCACGTTCCATAAGCCTTAGTGCAAATGTTAACCCGAGTATCCTGCCACAAATGGTGTAGAACCAAACCACCGTTCTTTTGGGTGCCATATCAACACCCGATATCTGCTTAAAAATATTGTAGTGTTTTAACTCCTCGCCAGCAATTTTCGACAGAACCGCTTTATTGTTCTTATCGTTAGTAGATTTTGCCAGGTTTTTATATACCTGGTAACCTGTAATTTCCTCACGCTGGAATAGTTTGGCATGCTTTATAAGTTCTTCGCGAGTCATTTTAGTATAATTTACTTTTTGTTGAAGTATTGTTTAAGTTTTGCCATTGTGTTGGCAATGGTTTCGGCATTTGTAATCTGAATGGTGTTTTCCGGTAGTAAGTCTGCCGTAAACGAAAGCCCGGTATGGTTTGCATTATAGCGGGCAACAATTTCGCTTCCGCTCATGTGAAACTGGGTTACCCCAAGCTGTGCAAGTTCCAGTATATTATTATGGTTTATGCCTCCGCCTGCAATTAAGGTTATTTTGCTACCACCAATGGTAATAAGTTGCCTAATTAGTCCGGCACCATCTATGGCTTTACTTTTTTGCCCTGAGGTTAAAAGGAAGTTACAACCACAGCTCATAATGTCCTCAAAAGCTTTAAGTGGTTCGGGCATAATATCGAAAGCACGGTGAAAGGTAAAGGTAAGCGGTTTGGCCGCCCAAACCAGTTCGGTGGTTCTTTCCTTATCGAGTGTGCCATTTGCCTTTAGAATACCACTAACAATTCCTTTAGCCCCAAGTTTTTTGCATATTTCCACATCGCGGAGCATTTGGCGGAATTCCATTCCGGTGTAAACAAAATCGCCCGGGCGGGGACGGATAAGCACATTAACCGGAATGGCAAGTTGGTTAAGGGTTTCGGCTATGCAGCCGAACGATGGGGTGGTGCCCCCTACATATAGGTTCTCGCAGAGTTCAATCCGATTTGCACCACCCTTTTGGGCATTTATGGCACTTTCAACCGAATTGGCGCAAACCTCAAGGGTAAACATCTCCTACTGCTTTAAAACTGCCAGCAACTGCTCACCAAGGTTAATGCTGTAACCTGCTGAGTGAAAAACTATTTCTCCATTACTATTAACAACCAGAACGATTGGATACGACTGCTGTTTTCCGATGGCCTGGCCAACCTGTCCCTCAAATTCGCCTTTTTCATCGTTTCCTGTAATAATGCTACTTGGATAGGGTTTGCCATCGAAAATGGCTGCTAAATCTATTTTGTTTGCCGATTTTCCTTTTGCAATAATAAGGGCAATTGTGTTCCCCTTGCTGCTGAATTCATTGTTTAGGTTGCTGATATCGCGTAGCAAATGTCGTGTGGGTTCAGCAAGCGGGTCGATTATAGCAATAATGGCGGGTTTTCCCTTAGTGATCTGGTCGATGGTTTTAGGACTATCAGCTATAGGCAGCGAGATATCGGTGCTGATGCTACCCAGGACTTTTTTCTCACTTTCGGTTGATGGAATAGTAAGTGTAAATTGTAACTTTTTACCTCCTTCAACCTTGATGTGGTATATATTGCAGCTTACAGCTCCCGATTTATGCCTATTCCCGGTTACAATTCGGTATAAACCCTCGGGTAACTCCAGCGTTGCCGGAAATTTGCTTAGCAACGGGTTATCTTCGTAATCGAGAGTTATGTATTTCCCCTTCTCAAAACGGGCAATAGTGAAATGTGTGTAATACTTTGGCAGCTCCACGGCCGAGTTTTTATCGACATTAATGGTGAGCATCCCATGAGCTTGAGTGAGTGGTTGAGCCTCCTTTGCCCCCGTAATATCCACATCAATCCACTTCCCACTCATGAAGTATTGCGGTTTTTTGGTTGCAGATTCTAATCGGGCAGCAATGCCAAAGCTGCGGCAGGCGGCTACAAAGAAAATTGCCATGGAATACTCGTCGGTACGGCGGATGTGGTAAACACTCTCAGGGCTTAATGGTACGCGGTAGTAATTGCTTTCTGTGTCAAGCGTTACAAACTCTTTAATCCATTGGGCAATGTTTTGAGGGTTGTTGCGGAAAAAGCCAATCTCCTCAAAGGTAAATGCATCCTGCAGGAAACTACGCCAGGGTGTGATGAATTCCCTGCCAATTCGCGGTGACAGAATGTAGTAATCAAATTCCTTAACCTTGCGGTTTTCAAGCAGAGCAGGGAAAGAGTCAACTCGCGAAAGATGGTCGAAAAGTATATCTGCGGTTATATCGCACAAATCCTTTTCGCGCAGAGTCGATAGCATTGCCATGCCAACCGTGATATCCTTAGCATCGAGGTTTTTAATGAAATTGTAAATTTCGTTCCAATTACCACGGCTTTTTGCAAGCCACTTCCAGGTTTCATCTATGCTGATACCCTTTTCCATGGCTAAATTTGCAGCAGAGGCCGAATCGATAAAAGTGCTAATGTAGTTGTTGCGGATCTCATTGCCCTGCTTAATTCTGAGGTTGTGTTCCTCTACTTTACCTTGCTCATAAGGCGGAATGGTTTGTTCGTCGGGTGGGGTAAGGGTAAGCGCAAGGTTAGTTGAGGGAATTTCGCGTTTAAGTGTTAGGTTGATGTCATTTTGATTTCTATCGGCCTTGGCAAAGGCATAGGTATTATCCTTTTGAGCCCAAATCATTAAATCACCAATTCCGGTGGTTAGCGTGCACATTCCTTTCTCGTTGGTTTGCAGGGTGGCTATGGGGTAAAACTCGGCGTAGTTGTATAGCTGATACTCAACCTTAGCCCCACTAACGGGTTGTCCGGTGCTATCGGTAACCGTAACGCTAAGTTTACGGGTTGGCGCATAGTTAGGCATCAGGTTGATTTCAGTAAAATACTGGGTTTGGTTAAGCCTCTCCTCTGGCCCATCGTATTTCCCAAAAACAAAGGTTCGGGTCATCATGGCGCGTTTTGCCGGGCCGGCAAACCATCCCCGGTCGAGCTCGGGTTCGGGCTCGCAGGCACCCAGGAAGTGCCATTTCCCATCGACCCACACCTCAACCCAAGCGTGATTATCGTCGGTGTGTGCCCAACGGGGCGTGTAAACCTGACGTGCAGGTATGCCCACCGAGCGGTAGGCAGCCACTGCAAAGGTCGATTCCTCGCCACAGCGCCCAAAGGCCGTACGAACTGTTGTTAGTGGGCCACAGGTACGCTCATCGGTCGATTGGTAGGTAACTTTCTCGTGGCACCAGTAGTTTACCTCAAGGGCAGCCTGATAGGCATCGAGTCCCTGAAGTCGCTCCTTGAGCTCTTCGAAAAACACCTCACGGGCATTGTCGGTATATTCATTGTTAACCCTGTAGGGCAAAACAAAGTGAAGGAAAATATCGGCTGGAACCTTCCGAGCCCACTTAAACTCTTTTTGGGCTTTTAGAGCAAGTTGAACATTTCTTAAAACATAATCGGGCGAGTGCATGGCTAAATCGCTAAGGGGCATATATGCGTAAAGGAATTCAAATCCCTCGCGCTCCTTGGTGGTGAGTTTTGAGTTGATTATGTTGTAAATGCTTGAATCGTAGGCGGTAACCAGTTTAATTCGTTCGTCGAATTGCGCATGCACCTCTTTGCGTTTATCGCTACCCTTTATCAGGTGACGGTTAAAAAAGGTATCGCATGAACTCAGAGTGATAAGCAGCAATGCGCTGATAGTTACAATCTTCTTCATGTTGTAAGCTGTTTGTAATCAAAAAATAAATGTAAGGAATTTTTCAATTCAAACCTAAAAGAGTTTATATAAATGTGGGATTTTCACGGAAAGGAGAAAAAGAAACTGTCTCAAAAAGAGTTTGTGGTTAATGCAAGGCCTATGAAATCGATTTGATAAATGGTTCAGAGCCTT
>LUYY01000219.1 GCA_001603415.1 Bacteroidales bacterium Bact_07
GAGTTTATCCGCTTTTTCGCAGGTAAACATCTATAATCCCAATGCCGATGCTAAGGCTGATATTGCCAGAGCGATAAACAAAGCGAGACAAGAGAACAAACACGTGTTCATACAGATTGGAGGTAATTGGTGTCCGTGGTGCGTTAAGCTTCACAATTTTCTCAATTCCGATTCTGTTTTAACCGATATTCTCTCAAATAACTATGTTGTAGTTAAGGTTAACTACAGCAAAGAGAATAAAAACATAGAGGTATTAAAGCAACTCGAAAACCCGCAACGCTTTGGATTTCCTGTTCTTGTAATTCTAGACTCCAGTGGACGGAGAATTCACACCCAGGATTCTGGACTTCTTGAATCAGGTGATGGATATGACCGAAAGAAGGTTTTAAATTTCCTTAAGAACTGGACCCCTGAAGCGCTGAAATAAATGTCATATAATTAATATTATGTTAAATATATTTTGATAAAGTAAAGCCCCATTTTGGGGCTTTACCTTTTTTGTATATTACATCTGCTTTGATTTCTCATTAAACTCGTTGTACTTATCCATCATTTCCTGGCTTTCGTTGCGGAAACGGAAATAAATATTTTTCAATGCTTCAACGGCTTCCTTACTATTGGGGTTTACTTTATATGCTTGCTCCATGTATGGCATTGAGTTCTTAAATTCTGCATTGGCTTTTTCCATTAAAGCATCATACTTATCAAGTTCTCTTGCAGGTACTTTATTGGCTTCCTCAATGTATTTTACACCCTTGTTGAAGTAAAGGGCGCCAATGTTGTAGTAGGCGTCAAAGAAGTTAGGATCAATCTCAATAGCTTTTTTGTATGCAGTAAGGGCATTTTCGGAATCACCTAACCTATCGTACAATGTTCCTTTTGCAAAGTATAACGAGGAGTTGTTGGGTTCAGTTTCAATAGCCTTATCGATGTAAACAAGGATCTTGGTAGGATCTTCCTGCTTATCGATATAATACGAAATGAGCGAGAATAAAACGTTGGTGTTTTTGGGGTATTTTAAGAATCCTTCCTCAAGGTATTTTAAACCCTCGTCACCCCTGTTCAGGTTTTTATAGGCATCGAAAATGTTGAAATATACAGAGCCCTCATTGGTAAATCCAAGTTCAATGGATTTCTGATAGTAAGGAATAGCCTCTTCGAGCATACCAGCAAGCTGAGCCGATAAGCCGGCATAATAGTAAATAGCGGTGTCGTTTTGATTAAGAATGGGAAGTTTACCAATCTCAATTACCTTTTTAAAGGATTCGAAAGCACCCTTATAATCTTTTAGGGTGTACTGGTTTGAACCTTCGTTCACGTACAGACCCTTCAGTTTACCAAGGTTTTCCTGAAGTTTTTTGGTGCTTTTGCCTTTGGTATCAATCTCAATTGCCTTTAAGAAACTTTCGAATGCAATATCTAAAGGCTTTTCGATAAGGGGCTTTGTTACCTCCCAGCGCTCAAGTTTACCATCGCTAAAGTAAAAGTTTACCCTTTCCATTACAAATTTGTCGAGCGTAACACCATCAATGTCAACTTTCTCCTGTTGAATGGGCTTACCGACAACAAGTATAAATGTATTTGGATCCATTCCAATGTATGCCCTTAAGATTTGAGCATCAAACAGGTCCATCATTAGCTCACCTCTTTTAATCCATACAGCATCCTTAATATTCTTCTTGGGATCCTGTATTTCGGCGTTGCTTTTCTCAACCTTTTTGGCATACTGGTAGAAGTTGATTTCCTTGCTGGTTTGAGCTGTTACCATTACAGCCACAAAAAGCATTGAAATTAAAATTGTTAGTCGTTTCATAAGATAATTGTTAAATTTAAGTTACTCGTTTATGGATTCGTCGTTATTAATGGTTTCGTCATGTTCCAAGTTTTCCTCATCACTTGCCTCAACGTTGGCAATGGCAGCAATGGAATCGGTTTTCCGAAGGTTTATCAGCTTTACACCCTGAGCAGTTCTTCCAATTACACGTAATTCCTTAACACTTAATCGTATAGTTAAACCGCTCTTGTTGATTATCATTATGTCATTGCTGTCATCAACTGCCTTTATACTGATAAGTTTTCCGGTTTTTGGTGTAATGGTTATGGTTTTAACACCCTTACCCCCACGGCCGGTTACACGGTAATCTTCCAGTTTTGATCGTTTGCCGTAACCATTCTCTGACACAACCAGAATATCCTTATTATCATTTTCTTCAACACAAATCATGCCAATGATTGAATCGCCAGCTGAGAGGTTCATTCCCCTAACGCCACTGCCGGTTCGTCCAATAGGGCGAACAAGTTTTTCGTGGAAACGAATAGCCTTACCCTCACGAGCAGCAAGGACAATTTGTTTATTACCATTGGTGAGGCATGCCTCAATAAGTTGATCACCTTCTTTAATGGTAATGGCCATTACCCCATTTTGTCGGGGTCGGCTATAAGCCTCAAGGGATGTCTTTTTGATTATGCCATTCTTGGTGCAAAGCACAATGTAATTATTCTGAAGGTATTCGGGGTCATTTAAGGTTTTAACATTTATATATGCTCGTATCACGTCATCGTTCTCAATGTTGATGAGATTTTGAATGGCTCTCCCCTTTGAAGCTTTATTTCCTTCGGGAATTTCGTAAACCTTTAGCCAGTAGCATTTTCCTTTCTCGGTGAAGAACAGCATGGTATTGTGCATCGAGGCTACATAGATATGCTCAACGAAATCTTCATCGCGAGTTGCACTACCTTTTGAGCCTACACCACCTCTCGATTGAAGTTTATACTCATACAAAGGAGTTCGTTTGATATACCCTAAATGCGAAATGGTTATAACAACCTCTTCGTCTGCAAAGAAATCTTCTGGGTTGAACTCCTCGGCATCAGGAACTATTTCGGTTTTACGCTCATCGCCATACTTTTCTTTCATTTCAATCATCTCATCCTTGATGATTTTCTTTTGAAGTGCCTCATCCTCCAGAACCTGCTTTAGGTAAGCAATTTGCTTTAGCAATTCCTCATACTCCTGTTTAACCTTATCGCGCTCCAATCCGGTTAGGCTCCGTAAACGCATGTCGATAATGGCCTGTGCTTGAACATCGCTAAGGCCGAATCGTTCCATTAACTTTTCCTTAGCCTCGTTGGGCGATGCAGCAGCACGTATGAGGTTTATTACCTCGTCGATGTGGTCAATGGCAATAAGTAATCCCTCCAGTATGTGGGCGCGTTTCTGGGCCTCATCCAATTCAAAGCGGGTTCGGCGAAGAATTATACTATGCCTATGCTTAATGAATTGAACTATTAAATCCTTTAAATTAAGCTGTTTGGGACGACCATCTACAAGGGCGATGTTATTGATGGCAAAGGTGGATTGCAGCTGAGTGTGCTTAAACAAGTTGTTTAATACAACATTTGCAACAGCTTCTTTCTTAAGGATTATTACAACACGAGTACCTTGCCTGTCGGACTCATCGTTGATGTAGCTAATGCCTTCGATCTTCTTCTCGTTAATAAGGTCTGCTATTTTTTTAATCATTTCGGCCTTATTAACCATGTAGGGTATTTCCGTAACAATAATCTTTGAACGACCTGATTCGGTTTGTTCCACTTCGGTTTTTGAACGGATAACTACCCTACCCTTCCCCGATAAGTATGCCTCCTTAACTCCTTGATAACCATATATAATACCACCTGTTGGAAAATCAGGTCCTTTAACATATTTAAGTAATTCTTCGATGGTTATTTCGGGATTATCAACGGTAGCGCAAATGGCATCAACAATTTCGCTAAGGTTGTGCGGTGGCATGTTGGTAGCCATACCTACGGCAATACCCGACGAACCGTTGACCAGTAGCAGTGGAATTTTGGTTGGGAGCACAGTGGGCTCTTCGAGTGTATCGTCAAAGTTCAGCTTAAAGTCAACAGTGTTTTTGTCGATATCGGCGAGGGTTTCCTCTGCAATTTTGGTAAGCCTGGCCTCTGTGTAACGCATAGCTGCGGGGCTATCGCCGTCAACTGAACCAAAGTTACCCTGACCATCGACCAGAGGGTATCGCATAGACCAATCCTGAGCCATACGAACCATAGCCTCGTAAACCGATGAGTCACCATGAGGGTGGTACTTACCTAAAACCTCTCCCACAATACGTGCCGATTTCTTGTAGGGTTTACCGGCATTTAGCCCTAAATCGGCCATTCCGTAAAGAACCCTCCTGTGAACGGGTTTTAAGCCGTCGCGTACATCAGGTAATGCTCTCGATACTATCACCGACATTGAATAATCAATGTACGATGATTTCATCTCTTCCTCAATGTTGATCTGTATAATCCTTTCACCCTCAGACATATAATAAAAGCTTAAAAAGTCAGTTTTTACTTCAGAAATAACGTGCTAAGATAGCTATTTCACCGCAAAAAAAAGAATGGATCGCGATGTTGTTCATTATTTATTAAAAAAATACTAAATTTATTAACAAAACCATTGTTGTTAC
>LUYY01000220.1 GCA_001603415.1 Bacteroidales bacterium Bact_07
ATGAAAGAAGGAGAGTAAAAATAATTGAAAATATTAGAGAGAATCTTTGGAAACTACAGTGATAAGGAAGTTAAAAGGCTTCAGCCCATCGCGGATAGAATTGAGGAATTGGAAAGTGAGATTTCAAAGCTGTCGGACAGTGAGTTAAGGGCAAAAACACCATGGTTTAAACAAAGGTTAAACGATGGGGAAACCCTTGATGATATATTGCCGGAAGCCTTTGCGGTTGTCAGGGAAGCATCAAAAAGGGTTTTGGGGATGAAGCATTACAGGGTTCAGTTAATTGGAGGTATTGTACTTCACCAGGGAAGGATTGCTGAAATGAAAACAGGTGAAGGAAAGACTCTGGTGGCTACTCTGCCAGTTTATCTCAATGCCCTTGAAGGTAAAGGTGTCCATATTGTTACCGTTAATGACTATCTTGCGTCCCGTGACGCTGAATGGATGGGTAAAATATATCAATTTCTTGGGCTTACTGTTGGCGTTATTGTCCATGATCTGGATAACGACCAGCGTCGCGAGGCCTATAACTGTGATATAACCTATGGAACCAATAATGAATTCGGCTTTGATTATCTGCGTGATAATATGGTCGTGTACCGTGAGCATATGGTACAGAGAGGCCATCATTACGCAATTGTTGACGAGGTTGACTCTATTTTAATTGACGAAGCCCGTACACCCCTTATAATCTCCGGGCAGGGAGACAAATCCACCGATTTATACCAGCAAGCCGATATTCTTGCGCGCAAGTTGAAAAAGAAAGTTGTTAAGGAAACTGACGATAAGGTCCTGGATGATAATGATAATGATGATGCCGATTATATCGTCGACGAGAAGGCACATACCGCGACTCTTACAGCAAAAGGGGTCGCGAAAGCGGAGCAGTTTTTCCATATAGAGAATCTTTCAGACATCGAGAATATGACCATATCCCACCACATTAACCAGGCGATAAGAGCCCATGGCTTAATGAAAAAGGATGTGGATTATGTTGAGAAAAACGGTGAAATAATTATTGTCGACGAATTCACTGGAAGGCTTATGTACGGAAGACGTTACAGCGAAGGCTTGCATCAGGCTATTGAGGCTAAAGAAGGGGTTAAGGTCGAAAGAGAGAGCAAAACCCTCGCTACTATCACTTTTCAAAACTACTTCAGAATGTATAAAAAACTCGCGGGCATGACAGGTACTGCTCTTACTGAGGAACAGGAGTTTCAGGCCATTTATAAGCTCGATGTTATTGCGATCCCCACCAACCTTCCCGTTATCCGCGTGGATCACCCGGATGTGGTTTATAAAAGCATTGCCGGAAAGTTTAACGCAGTCATGGCAGACATTGAGGAAAGCCATAAAAAAGGCCAGCCTGTTTTGGTTGGAACAATTTCAATTGAAACATCGGAACATCTCAGCCAGCTTCTTAAAAGGCGCGGGATAAAGCATAATGTTCTAAATGCCAAATATCATGAGAAAGAAGCTGAGATTGTAGCCCAGGCAGGGAAGTACGGAGCGGTAACAATTGCCACCAATATGGCCGGTCGTGGTACCGATATTATGCTGGGCGGAAACCCTGAGTTCCTCGCGAAGCAGGAAATGCGAAAACAGGGCATGGACGAGTTTTATATTAATATGGCGACAAGCTTTAACGAGACCGACGATCCTGAAATATTGAAGGCAAGATCATATAAAAAGGAAACCGACAGTGAAAAGATTCGCGTTATTGAAGCGGGCGGGCTGAAAATAATAGGCACTGAAAGGCATGAATCAAGGCGAATAGACAACCAGCTCCGCGGTCGTTCAGGACGTCAGGGAGACCCTGGAGAATCACGCTTCTATATATCTTTGGAAGATGATTTAATGCGTCTTTTCGGATCTGAAAGGCTCTCCAGTGTTGTAAACATGCTGGGTCTTGAAGAGGATCAACCTATTGAACATAAAATGCTTTCGAATACTATAGAAAATGCCCAGAAAAAAATAGAAGGCATTAATTTCAACAGACGTAAGAATGTACTCCAATATGACGATGTTATGAACCAACAGCGTGAGGTAATATACGGTGAACGGTACAAGGTGCTGAATGGTGAAAACCTGAAAAGCAATTTCCTTAAGATGTTGGAAAGCGTCGCTGAGTATATTACCGGATTATACTGCAAGGAAAGCCCATATCCTGAAAACTGGGATTGGAATGCCATAGAAGCATATGCAGAGAGCACTCTGCTACCCAAAGGCTCACTGAATTATCGGGAATATGATATGGAGAGTATGAGTGAAGATAAGCTCAGGCAGATAATCTATGACAAGGCAATTGAACGTTATGAACAACAGGAGGAGACATTCGGAAGCACAATTATCCGTGAGCTGGAGCGGCGAATATTACTGAAAAATGTTGATGAAAAATGGATGGATCATATTGACGCCATGGATCAGCTGAAAGCAGGTATAGGTCTCAGAGCATACGGACAGAGGGATCCTATTGTTGAATACCGCATGGAAGGTTCTGAGATGTTTGCTGAAATGATTAGAAGCATTCAGCATGATTCCATAAAAGAGTTCCTTCATATACGAAAAGAAAACCTTGTAGTTCAGAGAACTCAGGTAGCTCAGCCTGTTACAGCATCCCACGGAGAAGATGGGGTTAAAAAACCAAAAGCCAGAGATGCCGGCAAGGTTGGAAGGAATGATCCATGTCCCTGCGGCAGCGGGAAAAAATATAAAAAATGCTGCGGCTCATAAAATGGTATATAAAGAATTGAAAAGAATATCCATGAAAAACTAAAAAGAGATGAGTAACTAATGAATTATAGGGAAGCAGTTAAATATATGGATGAACTAGGACGGTATGGAAGCAAACCCGGGCTTGACAGGCTCAGAATCCTGGCAAGCCGTCTTGGCAACCCACAGGATAAATTGAAATTCATTCATATATCAGGTACGAATGGAAAGGGTTCGACAGCGGCATTTTTAGCCGGCATTTTAAAAAGCGCCGGTTATACAACAGGTATGTATACATCGCCTTTCATTCTTCGTATTAACGAACAAGTCCGGATAAACGGTCAGGAGATAAGCGATGATGAGTTCGCGCAATATGTAACCATAGTGAAAGCCGCGGCTGATAAAATGGCAGATGAAGGTTTGGATCATCCTACCCAGTTCGAGGTCCTTACTGCTATGTCCTTTTTATATTTTTATGAGAAAATGTGCGGTGTTGTTATACTTGAAGCTGGAATGGGGGGACGGCTTGACGCGACAAATATTATAACCGAGTCACTGGTATCTGTTATAACGAAAATTTCTTTTGATCATATGGATTTCCTTGGAAATACGCTTCCGAAAATCGCCTATGAGAAAGCGGGCATAATAAAGCAGGGAGGAAATGTGGTGTTATATCCGCAGGAAGAAGAGGCACTTGATACCATTAAAGAGGTTGCGAAGAATTTGGGAGTGGAAATTTTTTACGCGGATCCGAAAGAGATTACGAATATTAGTATAAGAAGAGGGCAGTTAAGCTTCATGCACAGAGTATATGGAAAGCTTCAAACATCCGTGACAGGCGTTCATCAGGTTAATAATGCCGCGGTTGCGATAAAGACCGTGGAGGTTTTGAATAACATTGGATTTACAATTGAAAGGGAAGCGGTTGTCAGAGGCTTTAACGACGCGAGATGGCCTGGAAGATTTGAATTAATATCAACAGAACCGGATTTTTATATTGATGGCGGGCATAACCCGGATGGAATACGTTCTCTGG
>LUYY01000221.1 GCA_001603415.1 Bacteroidales bacterium Bact_07
GTATTACAAGCTCAATTAGGAGCATAACCAATCCACCACCAAGCTCTTCGGCCTTTGAGAAAAGTTCTGCAACAAAGGCAAAGGGTAAGCGGGCAATAATACCAATCATGATGATTAGCGATATACCGTTACCTATACCCTTATCGGTAATCTTCTCACCCAACCACATGATGAACATAGTACCACCAATCATGGTGATAGTGGCTGTAATGGTGAACCAGAACTTACTTAACAGGAATGCTCCCTGTGGAAGCTGAATGTAAAGGTTGGTTATGTAGGCTGGACCCTGGAATAGCAGGATACCTACTGTAAGTACTCGAGTAATCTGGTTAAGCTTATTTCTACCACTCTCGCCTTCTTTCTGTAACCTCTGGAAGTAGGGTACAGCAATTCCTAAAAGCTGAACCACGATAGATGCTGAGATGTAGGGCATAATACCCAAGGCAAAAATGGAGGCATTATGGAATGCACCACCCGAAAACATGTCGAGGAGGCCCATGATACCTTCCTTGGTTTGCTCTTGCAGAGCGCCAAGCTGCGATGGGTCAAGACCCGGTATTACTATAAAGCTACCAAGTCGATAAATCAGCAGAATACCAAGAGTATAGAGAATCCGCTTGCGCAGATCCTCTATCTTGTATATATTCTTGAGGGTTTCGAAAAAGGCTTTCATTATTCACTATAGTTTTACTGCGGTTCCGTTAGCTGCTTCAATTGCTTCAATTGCTTTCTTTGAGAAAGCGTGGGCTTTCACCTCAAGCTTAGCGCTAAGAGTACCCTTGGCAAGAATTTTAACCATATCGTTGCGCGACACTAAACCGGCATTGATAAGGGTATCAATATCGATAGTGGTATAGCCGTGCTTTTCGGCAAGGGCTTGCAACACTTCCAGGTTAATGGGCTTGTACTCAACGCGGAATGGGTTTTTAAAGCCAAACTTTGGTAGACGACGCTGTATAGGCATCTGGCCACCCTCAAAGCCAAACTTGCGGGAGTAACCTGAGCGTGACTTGGCACCCTTGTGACCACGAGTGGCAGTGCCTCCATGTCCTGACCCCTCACCACGGGCAATACGTTTCCTGTTGTGGGTAGAACCTTCAGCGGGTTTTAGTTTATCTAGTTTCATGACCTTACAATCGTTAGTTGTTATACCTATTGCTCTTCAATTCGCACAAGGTGACGCACCTTAGCAATCATACCCATAACCTGTGGGGTAGCCTCTACCTCAACGGTATGATGCATACGGCGGATTCCCAGCGAACGAAGTGTTAAGCGTTGCCCTTCGGGGCGGCCAATAACGCTGCGTATCTGTGTTACTTTAATCTTTGCCATAGTCATCAGTTTTTATCCGTTGAATACTTTTTTAAGGTCAACCCCACGCTGCTGGGCCACGGTGTGAGCATCGCGCAGTTCAAGCAATGCCATAACGGTAGCCTTAACCAGGTTGTGAGGGTTTGATGAACCTTTTGATTTTGCAAGTACGTCGGTTACACCCACGCTCTCAAGCACGGCGCGCATAGCACCACCAGCCTTAACACCGGTACCGTGCGAAGCAGGTTTAATCAGCACCTTGGCACCACCAAACTTGGCTTCCTGTTCGTGGGGGATAGTACCCTTTAGTATGGGTACCTTAACCAGATTCTTTTTAGCATCCTCAATACCCTTGGCAATGGCAGCGGTTACTTCGCTAGCTTTACCTAAGCCATACCCTACAACGCCATTCTCATTACCTACTACAACAATGGCTGAGAAGCTGAAAGTTCTACCACCCTTGGTTACCTTGGTTACGCGCTGAATGCTAACCAGCCTGTCCTTGAGCTCAAGGTCGCTGGCTTTTACTCTTCGTATGTTGGTATTCTGTGACATCGTGCTTAGAATTTAAGTCCACCTTCTCTTGCGGCATCAGCTAAAGCCTTAACGCGGCCATGGTATAGGTTACCACCACGGTCAAACACCACACTCTCAATACCCTTAGCCATGGCGTTTTTAGCGGCAAGCTGTCCAACAAGTCGGGCTTGTTCGGTTTTAGTAATATTTTTTTTCTCTGCAATCTCTTTTGACATCGAAGAGGCCGATGCTAGTGTTACACCATTGATATCGTCAATGAACTGAACGTATATGTTGGTGTTGCTCCTGAAAACCGACATACGAGGTTTTTGAGCTGTTCCCGAAACTCTTTTGCGGATTCGTCTGCGAATGCGCAGCTTTCTTTCCAATTTATTTAAAGCCATATCTCTCTTTCAGTTTTACGGGTTATACACTAGCCGACTTACCAGCTTTCTTACGTACAACTTCACCCACAAAGCGAATACCTTTACCCTTATATGGCTCAGGCTTACGAAGCGAGCGGATCTTAGCGGCAACCTGACCTAAGAGCTGCTTATCGATGCTCTTAAGAATGATTTTGGGGTTACCCTTCTTCTCGGTAATGGTTTCAACCTTAATCTCCTTAGGCATCTCAAAGTAGATATCGTGGGAGAAACCAAGGCTCATCTCCAGGATTTGACCTTTGGCTTCGGCCTTGTAACCTACACCCACAAGTTCCTGCTGGATTTCAAAACCTTTGGATACGCCAACTACCATGTTGTTGATCAGGGCGCGGTATAGCCCGTGTAGCGAACGATGACGCTTTTGATCAGTTGGTCTGGAGAGAACAACTTGATTTCCCTCTACCTTTACGGTGATATCCGGATCAACTTTTTGCTTTAGTTCTCCGAGAGGGCCTTTCACGCTTACCACATTATCGGCGCTAATGTTAACGCTTACTCCTTGTGGTAAGTTTACAGGTTTTTTTCCTATTCTCGACATTAGTTTAAAAATTATACTGGGTTAGTAAACATAGCAAACCACTTCACCACCAATGTTCTTGGCGCGTGCCTCCTTATCGGTCATCAACCCCTGCGAGGTACTGATAATGGCAATGCCTAAGCCATTTAATACACGGGGTAGATCTTTGGCATTGCAATAGCGACGCAAACCGGGAGTACTTACGCGTTCCAGGTGCTTGATGGCACATGCCTTAGTCTCAGGATGATACTTAAGGGCGATTTTGATAAGGCCCTGCTTGCCATCATCCTCAAATTTGTAATTTAAAATGTACCCCTTATCGAACAGAATCTTGGTGATTTCCTTCTTCATGTTCGAAGCGGGCACTTCAACAACCCGATGACGAGCCATAACGGCATTCCGGATTCGGGTTAGGTAATCTGCAATTGGGTCGGTAATCATTGCTTCGTTTTATTATTAAATTCTACCAACTAGCTTTCTTTACTCCAGGAATTAACCCCTTGGAGGCCATTTCGCGGAAGGTGATACGGCTAATGCCAAACTGGCGCATATACCCTCTAGGCCTACCGGTTAACATGCAACGATTACGCAAACGGATTGGGTTAGAGTTACGGGGTAACTTTTGAAGCCCAACGTAATCGCCTTCCTCTTTGAGCCTGGCTCTCTTTTCGGCGTATTTTGCTACGAGTTTCGCACGGCGAACCTC
>LUYY01000222.1 GCA_001603415.1 Bacteroidales bacterium Bact_07
CCATAATTGAATGTGGCCATTCGTTTTCGCCTTTACTTGTATTCTTTTCAAAAACAATCCGTAATAAAATAGTTACGAACCCCGATGGGATTGAGCATAACCGCCGAAAGTGGGGTTATTTTGCACAAAAATACTTACTGCTCTCTGAACGGCTGGCTTTTAAGTATTCAGCTCAAATTGTAATCGATAACAGGGCATTGGTTGAATATTATTCAGGTAAATACAACAGGAAGTTGATTTACATCCCTTACGGTGCGCATCCGTTGGAAAACACTCCCAGTAAAAATAGCATAGTTGATATAATCCCTAAGGATGATTATTACCTTTTGATATCGAGGATTACTCCTGAAAACAACATTGAAACTGTTTTAAACTACTTTGCCCATTCAGCTAAATCTTGCCTGGTTGTTGGTGATTTAGCATCAAAATATGCTAAAAGGATTAAAAGGTTATACAAGGGATACACTAATATTACATTCCTGGGCGCCATTTACGATCAACAACTTCTAAATTGCTTGAGGTACTACTGCAAAGCATACATTCATGGTCATTCGGCAGGAGGCACCAACCCTTCGCTACTTGAGGCAATGGCATGCGGATGTTTTGTAATTGCCCATAGCAACCCATTTAATCGCGATATTCTGGGAGTTAACGGCCTTTACTTTAGCGATGAGAGCTCGTTCAGCGAATGCATTTTAAGATTCGAAAATCTTAATGAAATGGATATTCATAGGATTAAGCAACAAAATATTTTAGTCATAAAACAACACTTCATTTGGAGTAAAGTCGCTCTCGACTATACAGGTTTAATAGATGGTTTGAAAAAGTAAGGGGCTACATTCAGCAGCCCCTTTTCGTTTTACTCTAGTATTAGTTTCCTTATCAAGTACTTCTTTGTATTTCCAAACCTAATGTAGTAAAGACCTTTAGGTAATCGATCTATGTTATCAGTAATATCCGTTTCAGAATCTTCAATAACTATTTCCTTGGTTCTAACCTTGTTACCAATAGCGTTGTAAAACTCCAGCGTGTATTTGCCGGGGTCAAATCCAACAATTTTAATGCTGAAGTTTCCGGTTGTAGGATTCGGGTAAATACTAATGCTATACAGTTTGTCGGTTGGGAGCGAGTTGGGCAGTCCAATTTTTACAACAGAGGTATCGCTTGCCGAGCAGCCAAACTCGTTGGTTACAGCAACCCAGAACTTGAAGATTCCTTCGCCAAATACATAACCATCAACCAGAAGTGTTTGGTTGGTAGTTAGGTCATTCCACAAGTAGCTTGAGAAACCTGTTCCAGCATCTAACGTGTATTGCTGTGTAGTATCTATTCTTATGGTATCGTTTGGTAAATCTACTACCGGAAGTGGGTTAATAGTGATAGTCAAATCACTTGAGGTTGCTTGGCATCCACCTGCAAAGGTTGCAAGAACGCTGTAGATACCAGCATCAGTTGCCAGGTAGTCGGGTTGTGTAGCCTGGTCGATATCATTACCATTCTTGCGCCACTGGTATGCTGATCCACCCGAGGGATTTGCATGTAGTAAAACGTTTACATCGTCACCTTCGCACCAGTTGAGGGCATCAGTTGTTTCAATTGTAACAGCAGGAGTGGTAATCACTCTAATCTCAATCGCATTACCTATGGCTGTGCAGCCATTTATAGTAGCGCTTAGGCTATAAGTGCCAGCTACGTTTACGTTCAAGGTTGGGCTTGTTTCGCCGGAAATCGGATTGCCATTCAGCAACCATTGGTAGCTATCGGCAGTTTCGGCAGTAAAGGTTACGTTTATAGGTGTGCCCTCGCACCAAACAGTTGGATCGGTTGTCGAAATGGCAGCCGAGGGTAATGGTTTTACTGTAATGTCCTTTGAATCGGAGCTAACACAGCCATTGCCATCGGTGTAGGTATAGGTAATGGTGTGGGTTCCAGCACCAGCAGCGGCAGGATCAAAGGTTGTACCCGTTACCCCGTTACCGGAGTAAACGCCGCCAGCAGGCGAACCGCCATCGAGGGTTATTGGTGCAGCATCCACGCAAACCGGACTGAAATCGGCAAGGGTAACCGTGGGCAATGGGTTTACGGTAATATCCTTGGCAGCGGAGCTAAAGCAGCCATTGCCATCGGTGTAGGTATAGGTAATGGTGTGGGTTCCAGCACCAGCAGCGGCAGGGTCAAAGGTTGTACCCGTTACCCCGTTACCGGAGTAAACGCCACCCGCAGGCGAACCGCCATCGAGGGTGATTGGGGCAGCATCCACGCAAACCGGACTGAAGTCGGCAAGGGTAACCGTGGGCAATGGGTTTACGGTAATATCCTTGGCAGCGGAGCTAACGCAGCCATTGCCATCGGTGTAAGTGTAAGTGATGGTGTGGGTTCCAGCACCAGCAGCGGCTGGGTCAAAGGTTGTGCCCGTTACCCCATTACCGGAGTAAACGCCACCCGCAGGCGAACCGCCATCGAGGGTTATTGGTGCAGCATCCACGCAAACGGGACTGAAGTCGGCAAGGGTAACCGTGGGCAATGGATTCACGGTAATATCCTTGGCAGCTGAGCTAACGCAACCATTGCCATCGGTGTAGGTATAGGTGATGGTGTGGGTTCCAGCACCAGCAGCGGCAGGGTCAAAGGTTGTACCCGTTACCCCGTTCCCGGAGTAAACGCCACCCGCAGGTAAACCGCCATCGAGGGTTATTGGGGCAGCATCCACGCAAACCGGACTGAAGTCGGCAAGGGTAACGGTAGGCAATGGATTCACGGTAATATCCTTGGAGGCAGCGTTCACGCAACCATTGCCATCGGTGTAGGTATAGGTGATGGTGTGGGTTCCAGCACCAGCAGCGGCAGGGTCAAAGGTTGTACCCGTTACCCCGTTACCGGAGTAAACGCCTCCTGTAGGCGAGCCTCCATTGAGGGTTATTGGTGCAGCATCCACGCAAACCGGACTGAAATCGGCAAGGGTAACCGTTGGTAGAGGATGAACAACCACCTCAACGTCGTCGCTAATGCCAAAACAGCCATTCTTTATCACCATAAAGGAATAAAATCCGGGCTGTGTGGCAGTGTATGAGTTATTATGTGCTCCCGAAATATTTTGACCATCCTTAATCCATTGGTAGAATGAGCCATCGGAAGGCGATGCGGTAAGTAGTGTGCTAACCGTTTGCTCGGCGCAGTACTCCAATGGATCGGTAGTGCTAATAACTGCAACAGGTACCGGATTAACCGTAACGGTAATCTGTGCGGAGTTCTGGCATCCGTTAGCATCGGTTCCAATTACTGTATAGGTATCGGTTGTCGATGGGTAAAACTCAACGCCATTAACAACTCCTTTATCCCATGAGTACGAAACCGCGCCACCTCCGGTCAAGGTTACACCATCGCCTTCGCAAATGGGATTTGCACTTGCATGGGCGGTTACGGTAGGTAAGGTGAATACTGTTATAGTAATGGTACTGGTAGTGGCTTTACATCCTGCAGCCGAAGTTACCTCGGCAAATACTTGATCGCCATTTATTAGCGACGAGTTACTGTAAGCATATGCCGTTCCCGGGCCTTGAACCGATAAGCCGTTAAGGAAGAATTCATAGGTTGAACCTCCACCTGCCGTGAATATAACCTGGGTACCCGGACAAATTGAGTTGTCGGCATCGTTGGTAGTAAGGCTTACTGTGGGGGTCGGGTTTGCAGAGGTAAGGTTAACCTGATAATCCTTTGTGCAAGAATTTGCATCGGTTACGGTAACCGTATAGGTTCCAGGGCCAAGGTTTACTTGGTCCTTATCGGTGGCATTAACTATATCGGGGCCTGTCCAGAAATACGTGTAACCGGGTATGCCTCCGCTAACGGTCAAACTTATGCTTCCATTCTTCGATTCGGGACAAGTAGGTTTATTTTCGGAGTGTGATACACTAATCGGTGTGGGTTGTCCAAGGTAAGTGGATTGTGTTTTATTACACCCCTTGCTGTCAGTAACCTTCAGCCAGTAATTTCCACTTTTAATATTTGAGATTGTTGGTGTGGTGAGGGTATTTGACCAAAGGTAGCCGTAAGGTGCTGTGCCCCCGGTTAAATTATTTACACTAAGCGAACCGGTGTAGGTGTTGTAGCAGGACGGTTGAGTTGATAGAAAATCAAAGGAAATATCGGCTGGTTGGGTTACTGTGCCTGATTTTAAGGCTGTACAGCCCTTACTATCAGTTATGGTTACCTCGTAGGTTCCTGCTTGCAGGTTGTTTAGGTCTTGGGTAGTTCGAGCCGGGATGGTATTCCATGAGTAGGAATATGGTCCTGTCCCTCCACTTGGAGTTAAATCCAGAATACCATCGCTGCCACCATAACAGGTGGTTGGGTACGAAACAATAGTACCATCAAGTATTTGAGCAGGTTCGGTGATGTCAACATCAACAACAGCTGTTGTTCCATTATCGTCAGTAAGCGTAGCGGTATAACTCCCAGCGGCTTTACCATTGATTGTAAAGGTGTTTTCACCGCTTGACCATGAAATAGTAACTGTGCCAACGTTATTGGCATACGATATGGTTGCAGAACCGGTATGGTCGCCTTTACAGTTTACATTGGTTTGAGCCGATACCCATGCATGGAATACCCGTTCATCGAGAACAACAAAGGAGTTGGAATCCTTGCATGCAGTATTATCGGTAACAGTAATCTTGTAGGTTCCACCCACATCAAGGCCTGAAATATCTTCAGTGGTTGCCACCTCGGACCCATTCAACTTCCATGAATAGCTGGAATAGGTTCCTGATCCTCCGCTAACGGTAATGTCAACAGCACCATTACTTCCAGCACCGGTAATGTTTGTAACCGTTCCCGCTATCGAAATTTTAGTGGGCTGGGTTATGGTATAGTTACCGTTTGTCTGACAGCCATTCTTGTCAGTCACTGTAACTTGGAAATCGCCAGCCGATAAACTGTTTTGATCTTCGGCATCAATCACATGTCCACATCCATTTTCGGTTGTCCAGAAGTAGCTGTAAGGCGAAGTACCACCAGAAACGGTTAGGTTAATGGTTCCATCTTTTGCTCCGTAACAGCTGGCATTGGTTTGGGTATGGCTAATGGATAGCGAAGCCGGTTGTGTAACGGTATAGCTAACGGTAGATTGGTTGGAGTTGTTATCGGTTACGGTTACCTGGTATGTTCCTGCTATCAGATTGGTGATTGATGAATCGGTGGCAGAATAGGGATTGCCATTAAGTTTCCAACTGTAGGTGTATGGCGGATTCCCAAAGTATGGGGTAACGGTAAGGGCTCCATCGGAGCCTCCATTACAGCTAACATTCTTCTTGTAAGTGAAAGCTGCAGTAAATTCGTTATGATTTTTAGTAAGGAAAAGATCTTTGTAGCCTGACCCAGAGTTTGTGAGTGTATTGGTTCCAACAGTTAGTGTAGGCGACATGAAATATCCACCAAAGTAAACATTGTTCAACGTATCAAGTGCAACACCCTGGCCACGGTCGTCTTGAGTTCCTGATACCGACTTGGCCAGCACGGCATTCGATTCTACGTCGAATACAAAAAAGGCTGCGTCATTATTTCCTCCCGATGTGATGGTGTTCAGGTTAAAGTCAATAGAGTTCGAAAAGTATCCTGTTGCCACCAGTATGTTGTTGTAAACGTTTAGCCCGTACCCCACATCTCCACTGGTAGAACCAATGGTCTTCTTCCAAATTAGCCTGCCATCCAGGTTATACTTGGCCAGAAAGATATCGTTACTACCAGCAGTAGTAAATTGCGACGATTGTTGGGTTGATGTACTATCAATAGTTCCTGTTCCCTGAATGTAGCCAATCAGGTAGGCAAAGTTGTCGTAAACAGCAATGCTGTTAAGCTGGTCATCTAATGTGCTTCCTCCCTTGCGGACCCAAATGGCTGAACCATCGGTGGGACTGGCTTTAACCAGAATAATATCGCCGCTACCGGCAGATGTGTATGGAGTTCCATCGATGGTAAGTGTACCACTTAAGGCTCCCCCAACGTAAAGGTTGTTGGTTTCATCCACTGCGATTGCTCTAAATAGCGATGAATTGTTGTTGCCAGGAATTTGCTTTGACCAGCGGTAAACGCCTGCAGGGGTAAAGCTGGCAGTAAAAAGGTCGCGGTTGCTATCAGCGTTGGTGTAGGTTTGACCATTAGTTCCGTCGCCTACCGTAAATGAAGTGCTTTGCGACATACCTGTAACAAACAAATTGCCATCTTTCCCAATAGTTATGGCGGATATACGCTCATTCCCAGAACCGTATGCGGCTTTGCGAACCCACTGAAAATTTCCCCCTGAATTGTACTTTACTATAAAGCCATCGTTGCCTCCACTGGAAGTAAGGGTGTTGCCCAAACCAAAATCGCAAGTTCCCTGGAAAAAGCCCGATACATATACATTTTCCTGGGCATCAATAAACAGATCGTCGGGTTGATCACCTTCACTTCCCCCCATGGTCCTTACCCAAACAACATTGCCTGCGGCATTGAACTTTGCAAGAAATATGTCAAGTTTGGTTGACGATTGATCCGGATATCCATTGTATGTGTTGCCATCCAATATAAAATGGGATTTGTACGATCCCAATACGTATATATTCCCTGATTCGGCATACCTTATTTGGTATATATCCAGTTCATTTGTCTGATTTGGATTGGGTGATTGGGTAAACTGTTTTAACCAAACCCATCCATTCTGCGATTGGCCAACGGATGCTGCTAAACCAACCATAAGCGTTAAAAGCAACTTCTTAGCTTTCATGGTATATATATTTTTATTTTTATTTCAAAAATT
>LUYY01000024.1 GCA_001603415.1 Bacteroidales bacterium Bact_07
ATTGACAAATCTCGAATAAACCATCCAAAACGCAAACGCTTAATCCCAACCCGCGTGCAAGCTGAATACTTTACACCACACTCTTTCCAAAGAAATGCGTAAAGCAGAGCAAGGAATTGAATGAATAAGCAAAAAAACAAACACACTACACACTCCACACTCCACACTGCACGCTGTACACTGTACACTATTTCTCACCCCTCTTGTGTTTCCCATTATCGGCAGGGATAAATACTACAGGTTTTAGGTACGAATAAATTAAAAATCCAATGCCAGCAATAATAAAAGGCACGCTAAGCCACTGCCCCATGTTAAGCATCATGTGCTTTTCAAATTCAACCTGAGGCTCCTTTACATATTCAATGAGAAAGCGTGCACCAAAAAGCAAAATTAGGAAGATGCCAAAAATGTAACCATTCCTCAGTTTGCCATCGGCTTTAACATAAAGCCAGTAAAGCAGGAAGAATATGGCAGCGTACGATAGGGCCTCGTAAAGCTGCGTGGGATGCTTTGGAAGAATTTCTCCATTACGAGCAAAGATAAACCCCCAGGGCAAAGTGGTTTCAACACCGTAAATCTCGGAGTTCATAAGATTCCCTATACGAATAAAGGCTCCGCCAATAGCTACTGTTATTACTACTCTATCAATAACGTAAATCATTGGCACCCTATGCTTGCGGGCAAAAAGGTAAAGTGCAATGAGAATACCAATGGCAGCACCATGACTCGCCAATCCGCCATGCCAAATCTTTAAAATCTCAATGGGGTTACTAAGGTAGTAATCGGGCTCATAGAAAAAGCAGTGGCCTAATCGGGCACCTATAACCGTGCCTACTATCATATACATGGTAAGCGAATCGAGAAAACCCTCGGGGAGGTGTTCACGCTTTACAAATCGGTTAAAAATGATATATCCAACATAAAAGGCCATTGCCCACATTAACCCGTAGTATCTTACCGAGAATGGGCCAATCCTGAATATCTCAGGATCGATATTCCAAGTTATGTACGCAAGCATAGTTCCAAAATTTTTGTAAATGTAAATGAAAAAATTGTTTTGGCAGCAATCCGTCTCATTATATTGGTGTAACGCATTTGTAAATAATAAGGCCGGTTTGAATCCGGCCTTGAAGAGTATGAATGTTAAGCGACTACTTACAGGTTAAACTCCTTGCGGAGCACATCTACGTAATCGAGTTTTTCCCAGGTGAAAAACTCTACCTCCTTTTTAACAATCTTCTCGCCCTCACAGTTGCCATTTATAATGAACTCTACCTCGCGCTTATAGTAATCGCGGCCAAAATGGCCGTAGGCTGCAGTTTCCTCAAAAATAGGATTCTTTAAGCCTAAGCGTTTTACAATGGCTCCGGGACGTAAGTCGAAAATCTTCTTAATTTTTTCGGCAATTTGCCCGTCGGTTAGCTTAACGTGCGAAGTGCCATAGGTATTAACGTAAAGCCCAACTGGTTCGGCAACGCCAATGGCGTAAGCCACTTGAATTAGTACCTCGTCGGCAATGCCAGCAGCCACCATGTTCTTGGCAATATGGCGAGCAGCGTATGCGCCGGAACGGTCAACCTTGCTGGAGTCCTTACCCGAAAAGGCACCGCCACCGTGTGCCCCTTTCCCACCGTAGGTATCAACAATGATTTTACGGCCGGTTAGGCCAGTATCGCCATGGGGGCCACCAATAACAAATTTACCGGTAGGGTTCACATGAAGAATGTAATCGTCCTTGAAGAGCTTTTGTACCCGCTCGGGGAATCGCGCCTTGGCACGAGGAATTAGGATATTCTGAACATCTTCCTTAATCTTGTTCAACATCCGAACGTCATCGGAATCAAACTCATCGTGTTGGGTTGATACTACAATGGTATGAATTCGTAAGGGTTGGTTATTATCGTCGTACTCAATGGTTACCTGCGATTTGGCATCGGGACGGAGGTAGGTCATCACCTTCCCCTCCCTGCGTATTTTGGCAAGTTCCATGAGCAACACATGCGACAGCACTAATGCCAGCGGCATGTAATCGTCGGTTTCGCGACAGGCATAGCCAAACATCATACCCTGGTCGCCTGCACCTTGCGATAGCTCATCGCCACGCTCAACACCACGGTTAATATCGGGCGACTGCTCGTGGATTGAGGAAATTACACCACACGATTCGGCATCGAACCTCAACTCGTGCCTGGTGTATCCTATACGTCGGATAACCCGTCGGGCAACCTCCTGAACATCAACGTATGCATGGGTTTTAACCTCACCGCTTAGAACAACCAATCCGGTTGTAACCAGTGTTTCGCAGGCTACCTTTGAGTTAGGATCGCGACGAAGAAATTCATCGAGAAGAGCATCGGAAATTTGATCGGCTAGCTTATCGGGATGCCCTTCCGATACGCTTTCCGAAGTAAATAAATATCCCATAGTATAAAATCTTTATAAGTTAAACAAATATCTATGGGGAAGGTTTGAACGATTGCGCGAATAATCGCTGTTTTAGCATTTATTACTGTGGTTGCAATCAGCCAAATCTTTCCACATTTAGCCCACAAATGTAAACGATAAACTTGTATATAACAACTTTCCTTCCTACTTATTGAAACGGTTTATACCGATTGCCGGTGCTTAGCGAAGTAGAGGTAACCCATTGATAATAATCCGGCAAAAATCAAAAGCAGTGTTTGCGACTCGTGCGAGATAACGGCAAAAATCAACCCATTTTCGTAGGTAATGCCAAAAATACCAAGGGCCGATGCGGTTATTATGTGGTAAGCCCCAAAGCCTCCCTGAACGGGAACGGTCATGCCATAGGAGCCTATTACCATAATGAACAGTGCATCCCATGCGGTTAAGTGCGATGTAATTGGGGTTGACCAAAGTAAAGCCCAGGTCATTAGCCAGTAACACGCCCAAATCATAACCGAAAGTAGAACAAAACCCCAAACCCTTGGCGTTCTGTAAATGCTTTTCAGTCCATCGATTACGCCTTTTATTGCGTTTTTGATTTTGCCGTTTAGCTTTTCGCCCAGAAAATCGCTCTTAACAATAAAACGGATAAGAAGTAAAAAGGCAATGGCCATTACCAGCAGAATCACAATTTTGTAACCCTCGATACGAATAGCCTTTTGCTCAATAGGCTGAACAATTTTGGTGTAGATGTATTCACCAAAGGTATCAATCTGGATAAGAACAACTATAACCGTTGAGATTAAAAGCATGGCAACATCGGCAGCGCGTTCAACCACCACTGTTCCAACCAACGAATCGAATCGGATTTTGGAAACCTTGCTTACGCTACCGCATTTAGCCACCTCACCAAAACGGGGCAAAGCAAGGTTGGCTAAGTAGCCAAACATTACCGCAGCAAACAGTTTGCCGAATGGGGGTTTTTCGCCAAGTGGCTGCATCAGGTAACCCCAACGAAGAGCCCTGAGTGCATGGGCTACAAGAGCAAGCAAAAGCGATAGCGCAATCCACAAAAAGTTAACATCCTTAAAGCCCTGGGCTATATGGGTAAAGTTAACACTACGAAAAGCGTAATAGAGTAATACAAGAGCAAGAGCAAAGAATACGGCAAAATTAAAAAGCCTTGATTTTACTATGCTTCTCAATGCAGTAGGATGATTTGTTATACAAGTTTATTGGTTGCAGTATCGGGGAAAATGACGGTAGGTTTGAACTTTTTAGCCTCCTCAAAATCCATGGATGCATAGGAAATGATAATTACCACATCGCCCACAACGCATTTACGGGCTGCCGGGCCATTAAGACAAACCTGCCCGCTACCGCGTTCACCTTTTATTACATAGGTTTCGAGGCGTTCGCCGTTGTTTATGTTAACAATCTGAACCTTTTCGTTTTCAATTATGTTTGCTGCCTCCATCAGGTCTTCGTCAATGGTAATGCTGCCAATATAGTTAAGGTTGGCCTCAGTGATAGTAACCCTGTGGATTTTCGACTTGCAAACTTCAATCATCATCGCCTTATACGGTTTTTTGACTATTTAAACATCATGTTATCAATAAGCCTGATATTACCCGCCCAAACGGCTATACATCCAATAATTCCATTTGGGTGATCCCAGCTTTCAACGGGTAAAAGAGTATTGGCATCGGCTAGCTCAAAGTACTCAACCTTAAGATTTGGGTCTGCGTTAACCTGATTTACCACCCAAAGTATCATTTCTTTAACGGATAACTCGTGGGTTTTGTTTCGGGCTTCGGCTAATGTTTTGTGAATAAGAGGTGCACTTTTACGATGTTCGGGAGAAAGCAACAGGTTGCGGCTGCTCATGGCTAATCCATCGGGTTCACGGACTATTGGGCAGCCAACTATCTCAATAGTATAGCCAAGCATGCGAACCATTGCCCTAATAATGGCCAACTGCTGGTAATCCTTTTGCCCAAAGTAAGCGCGGTGCGGTGCAACAATATCGAAAAGTTTACTTACCACCTGGGCAACCCCGTTGAAGTGTCCCGGCCGAAATTTCCCCTCCATAACCTTATCGAGCATCCCAAAATCGAACACACGGGTGTCGGGCTCAGGGTATATCTCCTGCTCGGTGGGCATAAAAACTATATCAACACCCGCAGCCTCAAGCATTGGAATATCCCTTTCGGGCATTCGGGGGTAGTTTTTCAGGTCGTTCTTATCGTTAAACTGGGTTGGATTAACAAAAATGCTCACAACCGTGATATCGTTATCGGCTACACAACGCTCTACGAGTGAGATATGTCCTTTGTGGAGAGCACCCATGGTGGGAACAAATCCAATGCTCTTCCCCTCATGCTTAAGGTTCTGGATGATCTTTTTTAGGTCGGCTACCTTGTCAACAATCACACCCATAGGCATTTATATTTTACTGTGGCAGTTCAATTGAACTTGCAAAGGTTGTAATTTTTTGAATAACATGTATGTTGATTTTTCCAATAATGCCATAAAACATACCAATAAGTGTGAATTTTAATTAAAAATCTGACCTACTAAATCGCAAAAAGAGACTGACTATTGATAATCAACTACATATCAAAATAACCATTATCCAGAAAAAAGTTGTAACTTTGTAGCCTATTATATTTTTTAATAATTGCGCCTTAGTGGTTGATGTTTTAGCTATTTAATCAAATTCGGCAAAAGAATAATCCAAAATG
>LUYY01000025.1 GCA_001603415.1 Bacteroidales bacterium Bact_07
AATTGCAAGGTTATGCCTCTAATGTACAAAATCTTGCAGAATTTTTAACAAAAAAATCCTATTAAGTTATTAACAATCAATCGTTTATTGTGTTAATAAGGGTCGACTAATTATGTGTTCAGTGTTACCCTTTTAGAAATAAATAAGCCGGGTTTTTCCCGGCTTGTTTTATTATGCATATTTTGTGCGATTACTTAGCAAATTTATCGCCATCGTAAGCCCATTTAACATAAGCGGCCCCCCAGGTAAATCCTGCTCCAAAGGTGGCAAGAATAAGATTGTCGCCTTTCCGAAGTTTCGATTCCCATTCCCAGAGGCATAGGGGTAGGGTTGCACTGGTGGTGTTGCCGTAACGCTGGATGTTAATCATAACCTTGTCCTTGTTTATTCCCATGCGGTTTGCAGTGGCTTCAATAATTCGCATGTTAGCCTGATGGGGAACAAGCCAGGCAAGGTCTTCGGGCTTGATGTTGTTACGCTCCATCATCTCAACCGAAACATCGGCCATGTTGGAGACAGCAGCCTTGAACACAGGTTGCCCTTCCTGGTAAATGAAGTGTTGGCGCTTAGACACGGTTTCGAACGAGGCAGGGTAGCACGACCCACCGGCTACCTGATGTAGATGTTTGCGTCCTGAGCCATCCACCTGCATTTTAGAGTCAATAACGCCAAAGCCTTCGTAGTTGGGTTCCAGCAGAACGGCACCGGCGCCATCGCCAAAAATGGGACAGGTGGTGCGGTCGGTGTAGTCGGTTATGGACGACATTTTATCGGCACCAACTACCACAACCTTTTTATGTGTGCCCGACTCCACAAACTTTGATGCTGTAACCAGGGCATACAGGAAGCTGGAACAGCCGGCATTCATATCGAATCCAAAAGCATTTTTGATACCGCATTTATCGCTTATGATGTTAGCGGTAGCGGGGAACTGCATGTCGGGGGTAACTACGCCGCAAATGAGCATGTCAACCTCATCGGGATGGGTGTTGGTTTTGCGGAGCAGTTCGTTTACGGCGTGCATGGCCATATCGGAGGTGCCAAGCCCCTCGCCTTTCAGTATTCGACGCTCCTTTATTCCAATTCGGGTCATTATCCACTCATCGGTGGTATCGACCATTCTACTAAGTTCTTCGTTGGTAAGGATGTAATCGGGAACATACCCTCCAATACCAGTGATTGCGGCAGTAATTTTTCCCATAGCTACATAAATGCTTGTTTAATTTTTTCGCAAAGGTTTGATACTATTACCTCGCGGGTTTGTTTAATCATATTCATTATGGCCACGGGGCTCGATGCTCCATGGGCTATTATTACCGGTTTGTTTACGCCAAGAACTGGAGTTCCGCCATAATTCTCGGAGTTAAAACGTTCAATAAACTGATTTTCGGGGCTGAATTTTTTTAGCAGATGGTAGAATGCTTCAGCCTCCTTAAGAACCACGTTGCCCACAAACCCATCGCAAACCACCACATCGGCTTTTTTATCGTGGAAAAGGTGGTGACCTTCGACATTGCCAACAAAGTTGTACTCCGCTGTTTCCTTCATCATCTCAAAGGCACCCTTGGTAACCAGGTTACCCTTCTCCTCCTCTTCGCCGATGTTAAGTAACGCAACCCTTGGATTTTCTATACCAAGAACCTGTTGGGCGTATATCGCTCCCAATTTCCCGTACTGGTATAGAACATCGGGACGGCAATCGGGGTTTAAACCCACATCGAGAATTACGTTGAGTTTATTTTCGGATACTGGAATAAAACCAGCTATACCCGGACGTATAACACCGGGAATTTGTTTAATAACCATGAAAGCGCCAACCATCATAGCACCGGTACTACCAGCACTGGCAAAGCCATCGATTTTGCCAGCAGCCAAGGCCATAAAGCCTTTAACTATACTGGAATCGGTTTTTTTGGCAAATGCTTTTGAGGGGTGATCGCCCATTTCGATCACCTCAGTGGTGTGAACAATTTCAAAATCTTGAGGGTTTGCATTTTCACGGGCAAGGATTTCAAGAATCCTTTGCTTGTCACCGAAAAGCACAATGCGCTCATCGGCATTGAGATGCTTGAGGGCTAAAACTGCACCCGATACAGCAGCATCGGGTGCAAAATCGCCTCCCATTGCATCAACGCCAATTCTAATCATCAATGCAGGGGTTTATGAAAGTTCATTTTTAGGCGTTAACAGCCTTCTCGATTGCCAACTTACCACGATAATAGCCGCACTCAGGGCATACCCTGTGATACTCAACAGCTGCTCCGCAGTTTGAGCATGTCGATAGGGTTGGAGCCTCGGCTTTGTAGTGAGTTCTACGCTTGTTCCTTCTCTGCTTCGAGATTCGTGATTTCGGATGTGCCATTTTTCAACAAATTATATAGTCCAACTTAGTTATTATTGTTCAACAAGTCCTTTAATGCCTGCCAACGCGGATCAATCTCGGTTGGTTCATCGTCCTCAAACTTAATGTACTTGAGCATTTCCTGGTCGCAATCCTCTACACTGGTGCCCCTTAGTCCATGGTACCGCTTAAGCGGTAAACTCAGGTGAATGCTTTCGTACAGGTACTGGGCAAGGTTAACTTCATGGTCATCTTCCGTTAAGAAGATTACTTCAGCCTCATCCTCTATATGCTCGTTACCAATCTTAGCCACGAGGTAACCCTTGTACTCAATTGGTAAGAAGAACTGCTCCAGACACCTGTCGCAAGTAACCTTTACCTTTCCCTTAATCACTATGTCAAATTCAAGCAGGTTATTCTGCCTGTTCATCAAAACCTTTGCTGTGAGCGTGCCTTCCTTAACCTCACCCTCGGGAAACTCGGCAAAAAAATCGTTTTTAATATCGAATTCAAACGAGTGTTCACCAAGTTTAAGTCCCTTGTAACTAATTGAATATGCACTTAAAATGCTTGCCACTTTCTCACAAAATCAACGTGCAAAGTTATAAAAAATCAAATCAACCCAAAAAAAGTTAAAAATATTCGTTAAAAATGTGCCAACATACTATGCCTTAGCCCTGCGTTTACGCTCGTTTTCGTCGAGGTAGATTTTTCGTAGTCGGATAGCTTTTGGGGTAATCTCAACGTACTCATCTTCCTGGATGTACTCAAGAGCCTCCTCGAGGCTAAACTTGATTGGGGGGGCCAGAAAAATCTTTTCGTCGGAACCTGAGGCTCGCATGTTGGTAAGTTTTTTCGACTTGGTAACATTTACTACAATATCGCCCGATCGGTTATTTTCACCAACTACTTGACCGGCATAAACATCCTCGTGGTCATCAATGAAAAATTTGCCTCTATCCTGTAATTTTCCTAGTGCATAGGCGTAAGCTGTGCCACTTTCCATGGCAATAAGCGAGCCGTTGGTGCGGGTTTCAATCTCACCGCGGTAGGGTTCAAAGGCTTTAAAGCGGTGAGCTATGATAGCCTCGCCGGCAGTGGCTGTAAGAATTATGTTACGAAGTCCAATGATTCCGCGAGATGGTATTTCAAACTCCAGGTGAACACGGTCGTGATGGCGATCCATTGAGATAAGTGTTCCCTTGCGGCGGGTAACATGCTCAATTGCCTTGCCCGAAACATCCTCGGGAACATCAATGGTAAGGTATTCAATGGGTTCGCACTTAACGCCATCGATTTGCTTAATGATTACTTTGGGTTGCCCAACCTGTAACTCGTAGCCCTCGCGGCGCATGGTTTCAATAAGAACGGAAAGGTGCAACACGCCGCGACCATAAACGGTAAAGGAATCGGCCGAGTCGGTTTCCTCAACCCTAAGGGCAAGATTTTTTTCAAGCTCCAGCATCAGCCTGTCCTTAAGGTGGCGTGAGGTTACGTATTTGCCATCGCGACCAAAGAACGGTGAGTTGTTGATGGTGAAGAGCATGCTCATGGTAGGCTCATCCACGGCAATGGTAGGAAGGGGCTCGGGGTTCTCGTAATCGGCTATGGTATCGCCAATATCAAAACCCTCAATGCCAACTATGGCGCAAATGTCGCCTGAGGTTACCTCATCGACCTTTTTTCGTTCAAGCCCCTCAAAAACAAGCAAGTCCTTTATTTTCGTCCGTATTACTTGTCCGTTACGTTTAACCAACGATACGTTCTGGCCCGCCGTTAATGTTCCACGGTGCAGCTTGCCTATGGCAATTCGGCCAACGTAGTTGGAGTAATCGAGCGAGGTGATAAGAAGCTGAGGCGTCCCTTTTAGCTGCTTAGGTGCAGGCACATAGTCGATAATACAGTCGAGCAGTGGGGTGATGTCGGTTGATGGCTTACGCCAATCGTTGCTCATCCAACCTTGCTTTGCGCTGCCGTATATGGTAGGGAACTCGAGCTGCTCCTCCGAGGCATCGAGGCTGAACATCAACTCGTAAACCTGTTCCTGAACCTCCTCGGGGCGACAGTTGGGCTTATCGACCTTATTGATAACCAGAATGGGTTTCAACCCAATGGCCAGTGCTTTTTGTAGAACAAAACGGGTTTGGGGCATGGTACCCTCAAAGGCATCAACCAAGAGCAAAACGCCATCGGCCATGTTTAGCACACGCTCTACTTCTCCCCCAAAATCGCTGTGGCCGGGGGTGTCGATGATATTGATTTTGTAACCCTTATAGTTTACCGATACGTTTTTGGCCAGAATGGTTATACCACGCTCACGCTCAAGGTCGTTGCTATCCAAAATCAGTTCGCCCGGGTTCTCATGATCTTTAAAAAGTTTGCCCTGAATGATCATTTTATCCACCAGCGTGGTTTTACCATGATCGACATGCGCAATAATTGCAATGTTTCTGATACCCTTCATCCCCAAAAAATTAGCCCGCAAAGTTACAGCTTTGTATTTAAATTATTACGATAATATTTAGTATTTTAGCGAAAATTAAAGAATCAACGCGATATATTATGAAACGTTTCATAGTGCTTCTTATATCACTTGCATTTGCTTTATTAGCCAATGCTCAGGTAACCGATGCTGAAAGTCAGCTTAAAGAGATAAAAACCGACTCACTTGCCGGATGGAAAAAAGGATTGGCGTTGGGTATAAATGCCAACCAAACCTCGTTAACCAACTGGGCTGCGGGTGGACAAAGTTCGTTTGCACTAAATACAGTATTTACAGGATTTATTAGCTACAAAAGCCCCAAAACGGCTTGGGATAACTCAATCGATTTGGGCTATGGCTTCCTGAATCAAGAGGGTGTTAAGTACACTAAAAAAACCGACGATAAAATTGACTTAACGTCGAAGTATGGCCGCGAGGCTTTCAAAAATTTTTACTATGCCATTCTGGTGAACTTCAAAACCCAGTTTTCAACTGGGTATAAATACCCTAACGATAGTACCCGAATAAAGATTTCGAACTTTTTTGCTCCGGCCTACCTGGTTGGCGCATTGGGTATGGACTATAAGCCCGATGCTCACTTGAGTGTTTTTGCGGCTCCCATAACCGGCAAGTTAACATTTGTAAGCGATACCATGTTATCGAACGCTGGTGCTTTTGGGGTTAAAAAAGGCGAAACGCTCAGGGAGGAAGTGGGGGGTTACTTAAGAATGGTTTACACCAAAAACGATTTTCAAGCTGAATGGCTGAAAAATTTGACTTTAACCACTAAAATCGACCTATTCTCAAACTATCTTGATAATCCCCAGAATGTTGTGATTAACTGGGAAACGCTTGTAATCATGAAGGTTAACAAGTATATCAATGTAAATCTGGCCACACAATTAATATACGACGATAAGGTAAAAATAGGTAAGGATAATAATGGTGATGGAGTAATTGAAAGTAGTGGGCCACGGATTCAGTTTAAGGAGATTTTTGGAGTAGGCATTACCTTCAAACTTTAAACTTTTGATATTTCTGTAAAAACGCTTAGTTTTGAGTTGATAAATTTTTATCTATGCCTTTAATCAACTCAATTCTAAACTGGGTTAATACTAAGCGCTTATATAGTATCGATCTTTTCCGGAAATACCCTTTTGAGGTGCAGCGCGATGTACTCCTTGATCTATTGAAGCAGGGAGCCAGAACGGAATACGGAAATCGTTACGGATTCGATAGCATAAAAACTATTGAAGAGTATCAAAAGCGAGTTCCTATTGTTGACTACGAAACCATCAAACCCTACATTGAACGGTTAAGGCAAGGCGAGGAACGGCTGCTTTGGCCAAGCGATATCAGGTGGTTTGCCAAGTCGTCGGGTACAACCCAAAGCAAAAGCAAGTTTATTCCGGTTAGCAACGAGTCTTTAGAGAACTGCCATTTCAGGGGTGCTCGCGATGTGCTTGCCTTGTATATGAACCTTTACCCCAACAACAACCTTTTCAGTGGCAAAGGACTTACCCTTGGCGGTAGCCATCAGGTTGATAACTTCAACATGAACTCCTTTTACGGCGATTTATCGGCTATACTTATTGAAAATCAGCCATGGTGGGCTGAGTTTATTAGAACCCCAAGCCAAAAAGTGGCATTAATACCCGATTGGGAGGAGAAACTCGAAAAGTTAACACACGAAACACTTAACGAGAATGTAACCAGCCTGGCTGGCGTTCCGTCGTGGAACCTGGTGATGATAAAACACCTATTGAGCTATACCGGAAAAAGTAATTTGCTTGAGATTTGGCCAAATCTTGAGCTTTTCATGCATGGCGGGGTTAGTTTTGCTCCCTACCGTGAGCAGTTCCAAAAGATTATTCCATCACCCAACATGCACTACATGGAAACATACAATGCCAGTGAGGGATTCTTTGCCATTCAGGATGATCCGGATTCGGACAGTATGCTACTGATGCTCGATTACGGCATTTTTTACGAGTTTATCCCACTCGATGAGGTTACGAGTTTAAATCCTAAAGCCCTTACCGTTGCCGATGTTGAGGTAGGGAAGAATTACGCAATGGTTATTTCCACTAACTCTGGTCTTTGGCGTTACCTAATAGGCGATACGGTTACGTTTACATCAAAAACACCCCATAAAATCAAAATTACCGGTCGTACCCGTCACTTTATTAATGTATTTGGTGAGGAGGTGATAATCGATAACGCGGAGCGAGCGCTCGAAAAAGCCTGCAAGGCTACCGGAGCATTGGTAGCCGAGTACACCGCTGCTCCGGTTTACATGGGAACCGACCGAAAGGGATGCCATGAATGGCTTATAGAGTTCGAAAAGCAACCGAGCAGCATTGATGAATTTGCCCGTGTACTCGATGCAACCCTGTGTGAGGTTAATTCCGATTACGAGGCCAAACGTGCCAAAAATGTAACCCTCGATTTCCCTATTGTTACCGCCGCAACCAAAGGAACTTTTTTTGAATGGATGCGTCAACGCGGAAAACTGGGCGGACAGAATAAGGTTCCCCGCCTCTCAAATACGCGCGAGTACATTGATGAATTGCTTGAAATACATAACCGTCGGAAAGCAGAAAACAGGTAGTCAAAGATTTTAATGGTGTTTATTTACAGTTTTGGTATGTTCATCAAGCTAATGATTCTTTTGCCTTGCTTTTTAAAATCCAATTTGTATCTTTAAAAACAAAACCTGAATAATTAAACTCAAAAATAGTTTTACATTATGCATATAGCGGTTGCAGGAAATATTGGATCGGGCAAAACAACCCTTACGGGTTTACTGGCCAAGCACTACAAGTGGAAACCCCAATACGAGGATGTTGACGATAATCCCTACCTGAACGATTTTTATGAGGATATGCAGCGCTGGAGCTTTAACCTCCAGATTTACTTTCTGAACAGCCGCTTTAGCCAGATAGTGGAAATACATCGTAGTGGCGAAGATGTAATTCAGGACAGAACCATCTATGAGGACGCCCACATCTTTGCTCCCAACCTTCACGACATGGGACTTATGAGTACCCGCGATTTTAACAACTATCTATCGCTGTTCAACCTGATGACTTCATTGGTTAAACCACCCGACCTGTTAATTTACCTCAGGGCCTCTGTGCCAACCCTGGTAAGGCAAATCCAGAAGCGCGGTCGCGATTACGAAAAGAATATCCGACTCGACTACCTCCAGCGCCTTAATGAACGCTACGAGGCATGGATTGAAGGCTATAAGCTTGGCAAGCTACTAATCATTGATGTTGATAACCTAAACTTCCCCGACAAGCCAGAAGACCTCAGATTCATCATCAATAAGATTGATGCTCAGATACATGGATTGTTCTAAGAAATGAAAAAGGGAGTGCGAAACTCCCTTTTTTAGTCTTAAATATTTGATGTTAGCCTTAAGTACTAAATGACACCTAATTGCTTGCCCACCTTGGTGAACTTTTCAATGGCAAACTGGATATGTTCGCGGGTGTGAGCTGCACTTATTTGAACCCTTATGCGGGCTTTACCTTTGGGTACAACGGGGTAGTAGAAACCTATCACATAAATACCCTCTTCGAGCAGTGCTGCAGCAAAGTCTTGCGATAGCTTAGCATCGTTGGGTAGGTGGCCAAACATTATGGGAGTAATGGGGTGGACACCCTCAACAATACGGAAACCCGCTTCGGTCATTCCTTTACGGAATAGCTGAGTGTTTTCCCAAAGCCTGTCGCGCAGCTCGGTAGTTTCGGTGAGCATGTTGAGTACCTTAAGAGTGGCTCCGGCAATGGAAGGCATAAGCGAGTTTGAGAATAGGTATGGACGTGAACGCTGACGCAGCATGTCGATTATTTCCTTACGTCCCGAAATACAGCCTCCGGATGCTCCTCCTAATGCTTTACCAAAGGTGGTGGAAATTACATCAACCCTGCCCATGGCGTTGCAGTACTCTGCTGTGCCGCGACCGGTTTTACCCACAAACCCGGTAGCATGCGAATCGTCAACCATTACCAGCGCATCGTATTTTTCGGCAAGATCGCAAATCTTATCAACTTGGGCTATAATTCCATCCATGGAGAAAACCCCATCGGTAACAATCATCTTGTGACGGCAGTTGGCGGCCTCCTTAAGTTTGGCTTCCAGGTCGGCCATATCGTTGTTCTTGTAGCGGAAACGCTGGGCTTTACAGAGCCTAACACCATCGATGATTGATGCATGGTTAAGCTCGTCGGAAATAATTGCGTCTTCCTCGCCTAATATGGGTTCAAAAATACCACCGTTTGCATCGAATGCCGATGAGTAAAGGATAGTATCCTCGGTCCCAAGGAACTCGCTCAGCTTACGCTCAAGCTGCTTGTGTAAGTCCTGCGTTCCGCAAATGAACCGCACCGACGACATCCCAAATCCCCACTCATCGATAGCTTTTTTGCCAGCCTCAATTACGGCAGGGTGCGATGAAAGACCCAAGTAGTTGTTGGCGCAAAAGTTCAGCACCTTTTTGCTGTTGGCAACTATCTCAACGCCCTGAGGTGTAGTGATAATGCGTTCGGTTTTGTAAAGCCCTTCGGCTTTAATATTCTCAAGCTGTTGCTGTAAATCGTTTTTGATTTTTCCGTACATAACTGTATTTTTTTATTATGCACAAAGTTAGCAGAAAAAGTTTACGATGATTATTGGGATAAAAAATTAGAAACCTTAATAACTAAGGGCGAAAGTAGTTGTTTGATAGAAACAACGCCTCAGAACTAAAAAAATATAGTATGTTATTCAATTGCTAATCTGATTCAGCTCTTAATGACAATGAACCCAATTTCCTTGGGATGATCAATAAAGATATAGTCTGGTGGATATTTAAGAACCCGTCTAAGAACCAGAAAGTCGCCACCGGCTGTAGCGGTAATGAAAATGCTGGCAAGTATCAGCCAACCGTTGGCCGATACAATGGCAAAAAACATTGGGAGTATCCCGGTTATTAACCCGGGCATTATGCCTCCAAGTATGTAATGGTTGCGTTTTAGCGGTTCGCTGCAATGGCAGTAGGGAGTTAGGTGCGACCACTTAATGCCAAAGCTAATGGATTTAAACCCGTTTTTGGCAAAAAAGGCCCAGGTTACACCATGTAACCCCTCGTGAATAAGTATAAGCACAAGAAATGCTACTAAAATATACAGCTGGTGATGTTTCAGAAAAATTATTCCGTTGACTAGCGGTTCAAATCCATTGATAAGTACAAACGGTACAACCGCCAGGGCAGTAATGGGTAAAAGCATTAAAAGCGCCTGTCGGTTTGCTTTGCCAACTTCAATTATTTCCTCAAATTGGTTGTCGGTAGTAGTCATTAATTTTTTTCCAAATATAGGTAGAGTTCAGCTTTTTTCGTTCATTTTGAAAGAAGGGAGGAATTAATGGGAAATAGGGTAGTTTCAAAAGTTCAAATTCCAGAACCTGATCCGCTATGCGGTGTTCACCTTCACCTTGATGTGGATTCGTTCTAAAACAAAAGGGACGAGTTTTAGGCTCGTCCCTTTAATCTATTCTTAACCACTAAACCTAAAACTAATCAAATGGAACCAGAACAAGACCAATTGAGAATGGGTAAAGCTCGGGGCCTTTATCCTTTTCAAACAGTTGAACTGGGTAGTAATTGGCAAATAGCCTGATACCCTTATATCCCATACGGGCGGTGAAGCCATAGCGCAAGGTGGCAATGTTAAAATCGCCGCGGTCTTTATCCTTGTGGCGCGAGCCATCGTCGTAAACCACCTTGGTATGTGAGCCAAGCCTTACCCCACCAATAACGCCAGCCGATATGTAGATTCTATCCTTGCGTTTACTGCCCATTGGCAATTGGAATTCGAGTAGCAATGGCAGGGTTAGGTGCGACATGGTGATTTTGGTCTTTTCAACCCTGTAGCCAGCTTGAATGTATGAGCTATCGGCTACGGTAATACCATTCACAACCTTGAGCGATATGGGATTTGAGAAATGGTAATCGTTAAACTCCAATCCCAAACCGGTTACCAGGCCTGCTTTATCGGTTCCAAAGCCAATGCTGTACTGTGTAAAGTTGATATTGGTGTTCCACGACCGTCCTTGCTTCAAATCCATCCAAGCCAAATCGCCTGTTTGTGTCATGGAGTGGTTCTTGTCCATAAAACCGTTTATCCCCATTTCGAAGCCAGACCAATGCCCTTTAAATTTTTTAACCTCCTTGTACTCGGTTATGTCATCGTCTTTCTGCTTTTCGTACTTTTTATCGGGAACCTCAATTATCACTTTATCCTTTGAGTCGATAATGGTCATTTTCTTGTTTCCCAAGCGAAAAACAACGGTATCGCCTTTTTCTGCTTTAATGGTATCGCCCGATGTATTAACCCACGACATTTTGTCGGGGTTAACAAATACATCACCTTTCGACGAGATTGTATCAACTCGCTCTTCAACTATGGTATCGCCATCAACCACCTTAACAGTCTTTATTACTACCAGCAACATACTTGAATCAGGCTTATTTACAGCAGCTTGTTGCTTTAGTGTATCGGGATTTTCGAGGTTCCGAAGAATGCTCTCCTTGTTTTGTGCATTAAGTTGAGCGATAATGGAAAACATCAATCCCACAAATAGAAACTTTTTCATTGTTTTATAAGATTTAGTTAAACATTCGGTTGTTTTACCATACGACGCCCGAATGTGAAAAATGTTACAGGGGTTATTCCTCCTTAGGTAGAATAGTAGCCGAAACAGCCAGTAATTTCGATTCAACAACAATTTTTTTGGCCTTATTGTCGTCAATTTGCTTTACCTCAATGTTAATTCCAACTGCCTGGCCAAGTTTTTGAATGCCCTTAAGGGCAATATCGCCAAGGGTCAACTCTTTGGTTTTGGATTGAACCCGATTAGTGGTAGCAACGCTTTGGCCGTTAAGGTTGCTGTTTGAATTTATGTTGATATCGGATTGGGGTTCTTGTTGGGCAAGTTGAGCAACCTGTGGTTCAATGGTAATCATTGGTTCAATGGCTTCGTCTTTTAGGTCAATGGTGGTTTCAGGGGTTTGAACTTTTTCAGTTGCAACTTTAGGTATGGTGCGCTTGACCGAAGTTTTCGGTTTTGGTTTAGTTACAGGTGCTTCACCTGATGCGATTTCAACCTTTTTTTCAGTGGACGGATTATTCTGTTGTTCAATTACAGTGCGGGTTGGTTGCTGAACGTCAACCAAATTGTTGCGGTTCGTTTTAACCAACAAAATGTTTACATAGAAGCCTATAAGTAAAACAGCGGCAACACTTGCAACTGCCATGGCAATGCGGGCGTACGCAGGAATAATGCGGATGTGTTTTAAACTATCCTTTTTGGGGAATGGTATTACCTCAGCTTTTAGTTTGGTTTTGCTGTAGATGGTCGATAACCTTGAAATGTCGGGGCTCTTTTTTTTCAGTTCCTTTAAATGTAAAGCCTCCTCGGCCACTATATCGTTTTCCAGTTCGGCAATGCAAAGGTAGTCGGCTTCGGTAAGGGTTAATTCCGGCAACTTATTGGTACGCTTAAGGGTTTCTTTAGCAAAAGGCACTGTAACTGGTGTAGGTGTAACTTTAATATCGGCTAAGCCATCAATTTCATGGGCAATATCAGGATTTTGGTTAAGGAATGCCATGAACTCATCGGTAAACTCAGGGCTAAGCCTACCATCGATATAATCGATGATAAAGAGTTCGTAGTTATTGCGGTTAATAGTCATAGCATTAGAATAAATTATCGATACTTACCAGTTGTTCCTTAAGGAACAACCTTGCCCTGTAAATGTAAACCTTAACCTGCGACTCGTTAAGGCCTGTAATTTCGCCAATTTCCTCGTACGAGTATCCCTCGTAGTCGCGAAGCAACAGTACCGATTTCTGAATCTCGGGCAGTTTCTCAACAGCCTTGTCAAGTATTTCTTTGGCATCGGAGTAGCCATTGGTTGTAGAGCGTTCAAAAATAGCCTCGTCGGCATACTCCAGTTTTCGCTTTTCCTTCCGAATAGTGTCAATAGCCGCATGGTAAGCCGATGTAAACAGGTACGACTTTGCCTTTGCAAAATCAACATCCCTATGCTTAATCCATAACCGCTCAAAGCAATCCTGAACATTATCCATGGCCAAATCGGTATTCTTTAGCATTTTTAGCGCAAAGCGATAAATGCTATCGGAGTATAAGTCAACGCATTTGTTAAACTCTTCGGCGGTCATGAACCGATATATGTTTTCAACTTTCAAATGTACGACGATTAAGCTACCGGAAAGTTACAGTTCGATGTAAAAAATTGTTTTTCACCTATCGCTTTCAATTTAAAACGATAACTACCTTTGTAGTCAAACACCCTATCGGAAAAATGGATAAGAAGGTAAATGTTCTATTACTTGGTTCAGGTGGCCGTGAGCATGCCCTGGCTTGGAAAATTGCACAAAGCCCCTTTTTAGAGAAACTCTATATTGCACCGGGCAATCCGGGCACAGCCATTCACGGAACTAATGTGGCAATCAACCCCCTCGATTTTGATGCAGTTAAGAGGTTTTGCCTGGAGAGCCATGTGAATTTATTGGTAGTTGGCCCTGAGGAGCCACTGGTAAAGGGCATACACGATTCGTTTATTACCGATAGCAGTGTCCAGCACATACCGGTGATTGGCCCACATAGAACGGGAGCCATGCTCGAGGGAAGCAAGGATTTTGCCAAGGAGTTCATGTTCAGGCATCGTATTCCTACAGCCCGTTATAAAACATTTACCGCCGAAACGCTTAACCAAGCCAAAGATTTTCTTAAAACACTTAATCCACCCTACGTGCTTAAAGCCGATGGACTTGCTGCCGGGAAGGGGGTGGTTATTGTATCGGACTACAACGAGGCCTGTGAAAACCTCACCGAGTTCTTTGCCGGTAAGTTTGGCGAGGCAAGCCAAAAGGTTGTAATTGAGGAGTACCTGAGCGGGATTGAGCTATCGGTATTTGTGCTTACCGATGGCCAATCATACATCATCCTTCCTGAGGCCAAGGATTACAAACGGATAGGCGATGGCGATACTGGCCCAAATACGGGTGGTATGGGCGCTGTATCGCCCGTTCCCTTTGCCGATAGCCATTTCATGAGCAAGGTTGAGGAGCGTATAGTAAAACCTACCATCAATGGTTTAAAAGCCGATGGTATTCCATACAAAGGTTTTATTTTTATTGGGTTGATGAATGTAAATGGCAATCCCTACGTGATTGAATACAATGTTCGTATGGGCGATCCGGAAACCGAGGTGGTTATGCTTCGCATAAAATCCGATTTGCTGGGTGCGTTGCAGGCTTGCGCCCAGAACCGACTATCGGAGGTAAGCCTTGAGGTGGATTCCCGAACTGCTACAACGGTAATTGTTGTTTCGGGTGGTTACCCCGGTTCATACGAAAAGGGCAAGGCGGTTACTATCCCTGATAGTTTAATTGATGATGCCATACTATTCCATGCCGGAACCACTTTAAGTAATGGTAAGCTTGTAACCTCGGGTGGCCGTGTTTTTGCCTGTTCTGCTTGGGGTAACGGGATTGATGAAGCCCTTGAAAAATCCTATAGCCTTGCTAGAAGCATTAAGTTCGATAAAATGTATTTCCGGAGCGATATTGGTAGCGATTTAAAAAGATTTCAAAAAAGATAAATATGCTTCTAAAAGCCATTCAAAAAAGTAGATTTGGGTCAGCAGTGGTTATCATGCTATTAATCTTTGCGGTATGGTGGACTCCGCTTATAGGCAAGGCACCAAGCTACTCATTCATTTTCGATAGTTTCCCAATGCCTTTTTATAAGGCTTTGGCAAGTTATTTAAACCATTATCCTTTTTGGTTAAAAATTGTATCATTTGCACTTTTTTTTATTTCAGGAATATACTTGCTGGCTCTAAACAACAAGTACATCATTCTAAAAAGTCGATCGTACCTGCCGATACTGTTTTTTACGCTAAGCTCTGCTGCCTTTTTACCAATCCAACGATTAAATCCAGCGTTGGTATCACTCATCTTAGTATTGTTTTGTGCCGATCATCTATTTGCCATTTATCAAATTCGCGATCCGCTTGATGACCTTTTCAGGGCGGGGATAGCGGTTGGAGTGGCCACTTTGTTTTACGCCCCTGCTGCAATTTTTGCAATTTGGGCTTTACTAACACTTTTAGTACTTCGTTCGTTTAATATCAGGGAGTGGTTTGTTTTGATATTTGCCTTTACTGTTCCCTGGTTTTTATACATGCTAGTGCTTTTTATTATTAACGAGGATATTCTAACGCCATACCATGCTTTTGTAACAAGTCTTTTCACCGAGTCGGAGCCCTCAATCGATGATAAAATTTTTTGGATTTTTGGGGGATTTTTGGCAATTCCCTTCGGGATTTCCATTATTAGCGTTTTCCCAAGGTTGGCTTTTCAGAAAATTATTATTCGCAGGTACTATACGGTTTTCCTATACCTGTTTTTAATTGGTGTAATATCCTTTTTTGTCATTCCAGGGGTTTCGTACGAGATATTCTACATTACAGCACTCCCATCGGCATTCATACTTTCATCGTACTTTAGCGAAGCCAAGCCAAATTTCTGGAACGAGTTTTTACTTTGGGTACCAATTATAGGAGCAATTGTGGTTCAGGTTTTAATGCTCGTGTAATGTTAGGTTGACATATAAGTTTTGTTTTTGCATACTAATTGGACAAAATCGTGTGAATGAAATATGCCATAGTTGATATTGAAACTTCGGGTGGTAGCTGGCAGCGCGATAGGATTACCGAAATAGCCATTTACATTCATAATGGCAATGGAATAACCAATGAATTTAAGAGTTTGGTTAATCCTGAAGCGCCTATTCCATATTACATCACACGGTTGACAGGCATTACTAACGAGATGGTTGCCAAAGCCCCAAAGTTTTACGAGATCGCCCGTGAGGTTGTACTCCTAACCGAAGGGTGTGTATTTGTGGCCCATAATGCCCCATTCGATTACCGATTCGTTCAGGCTGAGTTTAAAAGGCTGGGATACGACTATCACCGCGATGTGTTGTGTACTGTAAGGTTAAGCCGTCGTGTTTTTCCGGGTTACAGGTCGTACAGCTTAGGCAATATCTGCGATGGCTTGGGAATAGAAATTGAAAGCCGCCATAGGGCTGCTGGCGATGCTTTGGCTACCGCAAAACTTTTTGAGAAAATCCTTTCTGAAACAAAAGGCGATTTTAGGGCTTACATCAATCCAACAAAAAGTAAATTTTAGTCACTTCTACATCATAAATCAAGCCATTTATCAAAAACAAGTCCTTGCTTTTGCGTAATTTGCTATCAAAAAAGTTTATATTTACGTATAAGAAATGTTAACCCTAAGTAAATGAACATTCGAAAATACTATACTCATCCCTATTCTGCTGTAATTGCAGCATTGCTTACGGCGGGGGTGTTTGTTTTCATGTTTATTTACCTGGCAGTAAACCAGCGTAAGCACATTTACGAATCGTCGAAGGAAATATC
>LUYY01000223.1 GCA_001603415.1 Bacteroidales bacterium Bact_07
TCTTCACCGGTTGCATAGCCGATGATGATCCCATTTACAAAGACCGGTTCACCAGGGAGACAACCGCCGATGACCCGTGTATCAGGAGGAGAGCTCTCATGATAATTACCTGAAACGACCGGATATCCGGTTATCTCTGACAACCATGTTGAGAGGGAGGGATCTACTACCCCCCAGGTTACTATCTGACAGGTTCCGGGATCGATAAGAATGAGCCCCCGGTCTTTGAGGTGGGAGTGGATAAGAGACCCGAACCGGTGAGCAGATGCATCAGTTTTTGCCCGGTGGATGAGAACTGCCTGATCTCCTGGGTATTCGGCAAGGATTTCACTGGGTCGTCTTCCGTCATAGATAACTGGGAGTCCTGATTCTTCAGCTGCTGTCCGGGCCATGACTCCGGCAACGAGTGATAACCGGGGGTGAAGGAGGGAGATAAGCCGGGCTGCATCGCCGTAGTCAAAGACATCGGCTCCGTGAAAGATGAGGGTGAGAGTGTGAGTGTGAGTTGGAATAGAAAGGCCTCCAGTGATATAGATTGCAGGTCATCTTTGTCTTTCAGCCCTAAATTAATGACAATGCAGGAATATGAGAGGATTTTTCATCATATTCTTTATAAATGATATCATTAAAATCAACCATTTTCAAAATTTTTTTGTATAAATGAACAAAATTCAGTAAGAAATGGATCCAGATTAATAGGATAGGGCAAGAGGTCCATCTCCTTATTTCTAAATGGATGGAGTAGACTGGATTTCGCATGGGGAGTATTTTTCACATTAATCATATCTTGATCGGGCACAATTACAATATCTATGAGCAAGTCTGGCATTTTCTTCAATTGTCATTCCACCCATCCAATATTGTTTAATGTGATCGACAGCCGCATCATCTATATGAGAGATTTTTTGACCACATATAGCACAAGTGGGGTTATTATTATATAATTTTTCCTTCAATTCATGAGTAAAACATCGTGGTTGTTTTGTATGTGATGAGAGAATATTTTCGACAAAATTTCTCGTAAGATCAAACCTTTTTATAACCTTATCTTTAGCACTTGTTCCTATGAGAATTGCATCAATAAAATCTTCATTCGTCGACATAAGATCCAATAATGCTTCTCTAATAGCATCAAGGCAACCATATACCTGATTTTTGTCTTTATTGCAGAAAACTCCCATCCAAACATCAAAAAGAGAAGCATTGAACTTTTTTATCTCCCAACTCCCATTAGGGTGCTTTTCTGAACCTTTATAATACCGTTTAAAGGCATTTGTTCCAAAAAGGGACTTCAATATTTGAAGTGAATTTTTAAAGGAGGATCTCAATTCTTCAGCTTCAAGATCAGAAATATATTGAAACTTCTCCATGTCCTGATTAAAAAATGACCTCATAGGATATTGATATTTTAAATAGGTTGCGTGGTAAAATGAGGCAAAACGAAGAACAAATTCCACATCTTTCATCCTGGGATGAGGTTTTTCTAATCCCATCAATGCGAGAAAATCTTTATCGGATGCAAGTTCTTTGAGAAGTTGGATATATGAACCTCGATAAACACAATTTCGTACCTCCATATCATTAAGCGGAACAGAGCCAGTATTTAAACGCTCAAATATCTCAAACCTGATATCAGATTCACTTTCTTTTTTTTAATTGTAATAGTCCGGAGCTCATAATATAGCAGTTTGTCTTGGAGCATCTCATCAATTTCCTGAAATGACTTGCGGTTTAATTCGGAGTAGACAGTAAGTCCCGATAACCTAAAATCAGAGTCATCCGGAAATTTTCCATCAAGAAAAGAAAAAAACGAGGTTAGTCTTTGCTGGCCATCAATTACATACTCTTTCCCATCATTATCCTCAGCTAAGTATATGATAGGTAATGGAACAGATAGGAGTACTGATTCGATTAAACGCGATGCTTTCTTTTTATCCCAAACATATTGTCTTTGAAATTCAGGTTGTTGGATAAGTTTGCCTCTTTGCCATTTCTGATAGAGAGAGCTAATTTCTGGATCCGATGATTTCGTGTAAATTTTACGTTTTGGTGCCGGAATATCTAATGATTCATCCTCTCCATCCTCTCCTTCAATCTCAAGTACTTCTTCTTCGCAAAATGCTTTTATGCTTTCATCCATGGGGTATCACAAAAAATTTTGATATTACATATTTCGTGGTCTTAAAGAAAAAGATACAGGGAAGTGGAAGAATCAGAGAGACGCGTCATCTAAAGAAAAAATCGTTAATGACAAATTGTTAAGGAGTCAGGATTATTTAATAGGAGTTACGCAGTTAACTTTTATAATAGAAAGATCTATATATGCTGACAGCACCAATAATATACGTGCCAGTAACGAAACAGCCATCCGATGTTGATTATATC
>LUYY01000026.1 GCA_001603415.1 Bacteroidales bacterium Bact_07
CTATTGTTGGTGTTTACACAATTTGCTTGCACCAAAGAAAATGAAAACATGGTACAAGACGACAGCATTGCTCTTGAACCACTTTCACAGCAACAAATCAATGCCATAATTGACAGGGAGTTGATGGAAAAAGGTTCTTTTAATTGGAGTCAGGTTGATGCTTTTGTACTTTGGAGTGCTCTTCAGCATGGGCAAGGTATTTTGACTGTAGGGTATGCTGATGCTCCTTATTCCGAAACAAAGGATGCTAAGGTAATTGAAACTAAAAACGAGGTTATTGATATTGCAATAAGCATAGAAAGCGATGGTATGCTTAATATCAAGTCGAATGCCGACACGTTTGTGATTCATGCCCCCAAAATATTAAATTATATCGACCTAAGGGTTAATAAAATGGAAACCGTATTGGCTTTAAAGTACAATCCAAATGTACGCTACCTTGAGCCTTCGGGCTATCGATATTTTTACGAAAACGAGGTGGCAAAGAGTTCATCGGGATGCGATAAAACACCATCGACAATTAACAGTGCCGATTACCTAGTTGTAGAACCAAACACTCAGGTTTCTTGGACATTCTATAAGCATAATATCCCTCAGGCATGGAACTATAGTACTGGCAAGGGAATTACGGTTGGGCTAATTGATACAGGTGTTTCGCCTGACCAGCCTTTACTGGGAAGTAGTTTTAACCAAGGGTACTCATCAGGGCGTTTTATACAAAAGTATGGTACTTTCGTAAACTCTATCTGGCCTTGGGAAACCAAAACCGATGGTCCTGACGATAAGTGTAGCCATGGTACGTCAATGGCTGCAACCATTGCAGCTCCACGAAATAACCTTGGGTTGCCGGTAGGTGTAGCGTATAATTGCAATCTGGTATCGTACAGGGGCACTGGCGATGTGGTTATTGATGGATACCATGAACAAAATGGAGTGGCAAAGGCTCTTACTGAGTTGGCTAACCGAACCGATGTTAAAATTATTTCCATGTCAATCGGTCATATTTTCACCATTGGTAAAGTTAGCGATGCTATTAAGTATGCATACTCAAAGGGTAAATTGATTATTGCAGCTGGCGGAACCTCAACTTCATTCACTAACTGGGCAGGAGTAATATTCCCAGCAAACATGGATGAGACAGTTGCTGTTACTGGTATTACTGATGGCAGTGGCTATACTGAGTGCGAGGTTTGCCACAAGGGAAGTAAGATTGATTTTACAGTAATTATGCAACGGTCGAACAATAGTGACCGAACCTCAGTTTGTTTGGGTTTTTATGATATGACTCGTTCATACGTGGGTGGTTCGTCGGTGTCAACAGCAACCACAGCCGGTATTGCGGCTCTTATCTGGGCTAAAAATCCAACATGGACACGCCAGCAGGTTCTCGATAAAATGAAACAGTCGGCTTCCATATTCCCTAATCGTCATCCCGACTTTGGGTGGGGCTCAATTGATGCACTGAAGGCTGTTCAGTAGAAAATATAAATCCCCCTATTTTGGGGGATTTATATTTTCTAAAGTTTACTTCAACATGTTCCCAAGTTTAATGCCAAAATAGATTGTTCGTGGCGAGGTAGGGCCATAAATGTACGATGGATCCCTATCAATGCCTACGTCGAAATCCTTTTGGTAGGAATTAAAGATGTTCTTTACTCCACCGAATAATTGAAGCGTTTTACCCTCGAGCTTGATGTTGTAGGTTAGCTTTACCCCTAAGTCGTAAAAGTCACGAGTCTTGCGGAGTTCTCCTATATCGGGATTGGTATTTGGACCAAAGTAGGGGGCAAGCATTGGGCCTGTATAGGTACCCGAAACCGATAGGCACAAATCTTTTACAAAATCCCAGTCGAGCATTAGGTAACCATATTGCTTGGGAGTGCGAAAGAACTCCCGGGTGTTAAACTCCTGAGGGATATCGTAAAGCGATTCCTGTAGGGTAAAACCCGCGGTAAGTGAAAAGTCCTTAAACGATTTGATTTTGGTTTCAAGGTTTATCCCTTTCACTACAGCACCATCGGTGGCATTGCGGCGGGTGTAGATTACCGTTCCGTTCTCGTCGGGTGCACCAATCTCATTATAGAAGGGGTTTTGAAGGCGTGTATAAAATATCTCGGCCAAAAAGCCGATAAAAAAGTTCCCCATTTCCCGGTTTGCGTCAGCTGAGAACATGAAACTGTGACTGGTTTCCTGTTTAAGATTAGGATCGTTCCTGTTAATTACCTGACGGGCACCAGAGGTTTCCACGTGCAAATCCTCATCGAATATTTGGGGTGCACGGTAGCCTTGCGAGTACGATACCCTTGTCTGTATCCACGGAAGCGCATTGTACATTACGCTCAGCCGGGGCACAAGTACAAATCCTTTTTTTATTCCATTTTCAGGATGGGCATAATCTTCAATGCGGTACTGTTCTGCCCTTAACCCAACCGATGTTTTCCATTTCCCAATACCCATGTCGTGCTGGGCAAAAATCCCCGTTGTCAAAAGCGATTGATCCGAAACGGTTGTGTTTTTAACCTGTGGGAAACTTACTCCTAGCGTATCGCCCGTTATTGGATCAATATCAAAAAATGGGTGGTTTAAATCGCGGTATGCCAACTTGGTGTCATTAAGTTTGCTACCGGTAAGTTCAACCCCGGAGGTCAGGGTCGATAGCCCAATAATGGCCTTGTACTGTGCCCCAGTGTTATAGGTATAATCAAATGAGTTGCCGTAGCTGCTCAGCGACTGGTTTGCCCCATAGTATGAGTCGCGGTTCAGGTATTGTGCTGAGGCAAAGATCGAGAGTAAGTCGAATTGCCTGAAGTAACGCTCAAAGATTAGCGAACCTGCACGCATGTCGTGCTTTACAGCTTCGGCTACATCACGTTCGTGCAAAGGGTAATCCTGTTTGTTTCCACCATCGCGTTTCTCCCGAATGGTGAAAATGTCGGTGCTAATTTTACCTCTTTCCCCAATGCGTTGCCAGAATCGGGTTCCAAGGCTTACGTTGCTCATGGGTGCAAGTTCCGAGTAACCATCGCCATTGGCATCGAACATCTTCCTGTCGCGAGTAAACCCGTAAATGGTTATGCCTGTACGGTTGTTAGTAGCAACAAATGTGTTGTTAAAGTTAACGGTATAGTCGCTGATAGGCCCATTTGAACGAGCCATCCCAGTTCCAATCAGCGAACCCGATGCTCCAACTTCATAGGAGTTTATGCTGGCATCTTTTAAAATGATGTTTATAGTTCCCGCTATAGCATTGCTACCGTAAAGCACCGATCCGCCACCACGCACAACCTCAACACGGTCAATCATGTTTGCAGGGAGTAGCTCCAGCCCGTAAACGCCTGCCAGTCCACTAAAAATTGGGCGGCTATTGATGAGTATTTGGCTGTATGGACCTTCCATCCCATTCATTCGAACCTGATTGAACCCGCAGTTCTGGCAGTCGTTCTCAAGCCTGAGGCCAGGCATAAAGTTGAGGGCCTCACCAACTACAACCGATTGTGTGGAAGCAAAAAGTGCTGGAGCAATGGTGTTTACCATTACCGGGGCTTGGGTACGCTTAAGCATACCTCTGTCGGCCGAAACCACAACCTCATCAAGGTGTAAGAGATCCTCCTGCAATTCAATTTCTAAGGTTTTCATGTTGGTTTCATCAATATCAACCTTGATTTCGGTGGTTTTAAATCCAACTGCGCTAACCGTAATGGTATAGGTTCCCTTTTTCAGGTCGCAAAGTTTAAAGCTACCCGCTTCGTCGGTTACAGTCCCTATTGTAGTGCCTTTAACAATTACATTTGCAAAGGGTAGGGCTTTACCATTGCTTATAACTGTTCCGTTTAACTTACAAACTTCCGATAGCTCATTTGCCCTTAGTGCGATATGATTGATGTATATGAATAATACTAATAGTATTGGTAAATACTTTTTCATGCTGAAAAAAAATAACGAAATTAATGCTAATTTGATTTCTATTACAATGCAAACCGATGCATTGCAAGCATCAGCATAGGAACCCGAATGGTTTCAGGTTTACTGATGGTTTTACATCGTGGTTATTTATACAAACGGGGGTGCCCTATTAGGCTTAAGTTGTAATGCTACTTGAAGGTGGCGGACTGCTGTATACAGGTGAATTTGGGTAACAGCAATTTCGGTATTAGAAACCTGGATTTGTGAGCTTTTTTCGAATTGTTTTGCCTGGGCAAGCAAAACAATCTCCGATAAGGTATGCTTATGGCTTTTAACGGGCTGCTTATCGGATTGTGTATCGTATGGGTGGGAGTGGACTACCCATTGCCCGTTAATTCGGTGAACGTGACTGAAACTGCTGTAAATAATAATATTCCCCAGCGTAATTATTACGAGGAATATCGATATAGGCAGTCTTTTAGTACTTTTCACAATCTCAACTGTTAACGAATTAACATTGCAAAGGTAACTTTAGAATTATTCTAAACAATGGTTTATTGTGATTTTTTGCTTATTTTAGCAAAGCCAACAAACTTAAAACGCAGTTTACTATGGAAAAGAGCATCAAAGGCACAAGAACCGAGCAAAACCTGCTAAAGGCATTTGCGGGTGAATCGCAAGCCAAAAATCGTTATACCTTTTTTTCAAAGGTTGCCAAAGAGGAAGGCTACGAGCAGATAGCTGAAATTTTTATGATTACTGCCATGCAGGAGGAGCAACATGCAAAGCAGTTCTTTAAATTCCTCGAAGGGGGAATGGTTGAGATTACGGCTACATACCCTGCCGGGGTTATTGGCACAACCGCCGATAACCTACGTGCAGCCGCAATGGGCGAAAACGAGGAGTGGACAAGCCTTTACCCTGAATTTGCTAAAATTGCCGAGGAGGAGGGCTTCCCTAAAATTGCTACCGCTTTTAAGATGATTTCAAAGGTTGAGAAGGAACACGAAGAACGTTACCGTAAGCTTCTTGAGCGGGTTGAAAACGGAACCGTTTTTGAGCGTGAAGAGGAAATTGAATGGGTTTGCCGCAAGTGCGGGTATGTACATAAGGGTAAAAAGGCCCTAAAGAATTGCCCTGTCTGCAACCACCCACAGGCCTACTTTGAAGAGAAAGCAAATAACTACTAAGTTTTCACAAATCTTTTTTTAGCCGCAGTACCACTGCGGCTTTAATGTTTTTAATTCAATTTATTGTGAATTAATCCAAAGCGCTTTAACTTTGCGTTTCAAAATTTTTGCTCGAACTTTTAAAGGGAATGGGAAACGCCAAAAGGTATAAGATTCTTGTTGTTGATGACGATAACATTTCGGTAATTTTACTTACAAATTACCTGAAAAATATTGATGCTGATTTTATCATTGCCCGCAATGGCGAGGAAGCCATTGAACTTTTCAATCAAAACGCCGATGTTGACCTTATCCTGATGGATATCAAAATGCCCAAGCTTAATGGTTTGGAGGCCACAAAGCAGATAAAAGCTAAGAATCCTATTGTAAAAATCATTGCCGAAACGGCTTTTGCCATGGTTGACGATGAAAGGAAAGCTTTAGAAGCTGGATGTGATGCTTACATTACCAAACCCATTAACGGCGAAAAGCTATCGGGTATGGTAAGGAGCATGCTTGGAATCTAAGGTTTAGTTGACATTTGTTGGTTGTTAGTAAAAGAGCATCTATTCCGATTCATTCCGATTCATTCCGATTCATTCCGATTCATTCCGACTCATTCCAACTCATTCCGACTCATTCCAACTCATTCCGACTCATTCCGATTCATTCCGACTCATTCTCCTTGGGCTTAACCGTTCACTTTTCATTCCTCTAACTTCCTCTAACTCCATCATATTCTGTCTCATTCTCACTTTTAACTTTTAACGGTTCACGCTTAACGGATTCTAACTTCCTCATATCCTCAATTCTTCGGTTTAACGGCTCACGATTAACAGTTAACGTTTAACGAACTTCTTTTCAATTTTCTTTCTTACCTTTATGCACATAATGGGATGCAATACATGAATCAGAATGTAGTGTTAATAGGTGCAGGTAATCTGGCTACGTCGTTGGCTATTGCTTTACATAATAGAGGAATTCCCGTTACACAGGTTTACTCCAGAACCATCGAGAGGGCTAAGAGCCTAGCGAAGATGGTTGGGGCTGAACCCGTTAACTCAGTGGAGCACATCCTAACCAATGCAAGTATTTACATAGTTGCGCTACCCGATGATGTTATAGCCCAAGTAGCAGTAAGTTTGCCCAAAATAAATGGAATAGTTGTTCATACCAGTGGTAGCACTCCCGTATCGGTCTTTGAGGGGATTGACGCTAAGGGCTATGGCGTATTTTACCCTTTCCAAACCTTTTCGCGCACCCGAGTAATTCCGTTCGATAATATACCCATTTGCCTTGAGGCAAGTGATAAAGTAACATTTAAGCATTTGGAGCATTTGGCCAAAAACCTTTCAAGTATTGTTGTTCCAATGGATTCCGACCAGCGTAAATGGCTGCACCTATCGGGTGTGTTTGCCTGCAACTTTACCAATCACATGCTGGCTTTGGCTTATCGCTTAACTGCAGAACATCAAATTAGTTTCGATGTGGTTAAACCCCTTGTTGAGGAAACCGTTCGGAAAGCGTTTGAGGGTAATCCAGCCCTTTTTCAAACAGGGCCTGCCATTCGGAACGATAAGCAAACCATGGAGCGCCACGTACAGATGTTATCGGTAATTGGCTTGGCCGATTTATACAAAGAGCTATCTTTGAGCATTCAAAACTTGGGAAAAGAGGTAAAGGGTTAAAAAACTTTTATCAAAGTATAATTTGATTTTATGGTGGGTAAAAAGAATTTTAAGGAGCTTCTCGGTCAGGTCAAGGCTTTTGCATTTGATGTTGATGGGGTTTTTACCGATGGCACTATAATCATTCACCCTTCGGGCGAATTGTTAAGAACATCCAATACTCGCGATGGATATGCAGTTCATGTGGCGGTTGAACGCGGTTTTCCGGTGGCTATCATCTCGGGCGGAAAGTCCGAAGCCGTAAGGCAGCGATTTCAGGGATTGGGTGTTACCGATATATACCTTGGCATTTCCGATAAGCTTGAGGCTCTTGAGGATTTTAGATTCAAGTATGGGCTTGAACTATCCGATATCCTATACATGGGCGACGATTTGCCCGATTTTGAGGTGATGCAACGTATTGGAATTCCCACTTGCCCAAGGGATGCTGCCCCCGAAATCCAACAAATATCAGCCTACATATCCACATTTGCAGGAGGTAAAGGATGTGTTCGCGATGTTATTGAGCAAGTGCTCAGGGTGAACGGGAAATGGGGCCCTTCGGCTAATGGTTTACAGTAAAAACATTTGTGCCATGCAAAAATACTTGCGCTTAGTCCGATTCAAGAACCTGCTCATAATTGCAGCAACAATGGTTCTGGTGAGGTATATGTTAATCCAAACCATACTTTCAGGCTACGGATTAGATTTGCAAATGCCACTGTGGTATTTTGTTGCCTTGGTTTTAGCCACCACGCTAATTGCTGCTGGGGGTTATGTTATAAACGATTACTTTGATACCAAGGCCGACCTGATTAACCATCCCGAAACGGTGGTGGTAGGTAAACAGGTTACACGTCGCGGTGCCATTGCGTTCCATTTGGTGTTAACCATTCTGGGTGTATTTCTGGGCACAATGGTCTCGTTTCGCATTGGCCGACCAGTCTTTTCGCTGCTCTTTTTTCTTACTGCCGGTGTGCTTTGGTTTTACTCAACCATCTATAAGCGTCAGCTTTTTGTAGGGAACCTTGTAGTTGCCTTCTTAACTGCCATGGTGCCGCTCATCCCCCTTATCTTTGAGTTCCCAATGCTGGGCACCTTTAGCGATATCATCTTCATTTATCAGCTAAACATGAAGGTGATTATTTACTGGGTTGGTGGCTACGCTTTCTTTGCCTTTATGCTTACCCTTTCCCGTGAAATCATCAAGGATATCGAAGATTTTGAAGGCGATAATTCACTCGGCCGTAACACTATTCCTGTTCACTATGGCGTCAAAATATCAAAGTTAATTACTGCTGCCATTTTAGCCCTAACGTTATTTGCTCTAATTGTAGCTTTTTCGGCATATCTGCTTAAACTCTCGCCTAAGCCATTCGATTACGTTTCGCTGATTTATTTCGTTACCTTAATTATTGTTCCCATTTTTGTGCTGCTTTTCAGTGTTTTACTTGCTACGTCCAAGTCCGATTACCACAGGGCAAGCCTACTCTGCAAGATTATCATGCTTTTAGGCCTGTTCTACACCATAATTTTTAGGTTTATTGTAAACTCATAAAGGTTTTATATTGATGCTGTTACACGATTTATTGAAGGGGAAGCGACTGGTTTTAGCGTCAAAATCGCCAAGGAGGCGAGAGTTACTCAAAGGGCTTGATGTCGATTTTGAGATTTGGGATACCAATCACGACGACGAGGAGCCATTCCCTGCCAATTTGCCTTTGGCCGATGTGCCAGTTTTCCTGGCTAAGCATAAGGCTGCTCACTTTGCCGATGAACTCGATGAAAACACCATCCTTATCACCTGCGATACTGTTGTGATATGCTGTAATCAAATAATTGGCAAGCCCAGGGATGCTGCCGACGCGCGCCGTATCCTTAGCTCACTATCGAACAAGTCGCATACGGTAGTTACCGGTGTTTGCTTAAAATCCAAGAATTCCGAACGGGTATTTGATGCTGCAACTGAGGTTTACTTCAAGCGTCTTAGTTTGGAGGAAATTGATTATTATGTAGATAGATACAAGCCCTTTGATAAAGCTGGGGCTTATGGCGTGCAGGAATGGATTGGTTATGTGGGCGTGGAGCGTATCGATGGTTCTTACTTCAATGTAATGGGACTTCCTATACATACCCTGCATTCCCAATTAATCTCTTTCGTTACATCGATGTCAAAATAGAAAAATTAAAATAGCTATGAGAAAAGCATTCCTTTTTGTGGTTCTTTCCCTATTCCTTGTTTTCAAAGGAATTGCCGATGAGGGTATGTGGTTACCCATGCTCATTGGTAAAAATTTAGCCGAGATGCAGCGGATGGGATTCAAACTTACTGCCGAAGACCTATACAATGTAAACGGTTCAAGTCTAAAAGATGCCATTGTGCAGTTTGGCGGAGGTTGCACAGGCGAACTCATTTCGGCCGAGGGACTCTTGATAACCAATCACCATTGCGGATATCCCGAAATACAGTCGCATTCAACCATTGAGAATAACCTTTTGGCCAATGGCTTTTGGGCTGCTTCCCGTGCCGATGAGCTTCCAAATCCTGGCTTGGAGGTTAAATTTTTAGTGCGTATGGATGATGTTACCAACCGTGTACTGAAAAATCTTACTCCCGGCATGAACGAACGTGAACGCTTAATGAGTATTCAACAGGTTGCCGATAGCTTAATCCAACTGGCCGAAAAGGAAGGTGTTGGATACGAGGCTATTATTCGCCCATTTTACTATGGCAACCAGTATTACATGTTTGTTTATCAGGTTTATAAAGATGTTCGTTTGGTGGGAGCTCCACCCGATGCCATAGGTAAGTTTGGCGGTGATACCGATAATTGGGTTTGGCCCCGCCATACCGGCGACTTCTCGCTTTTCCGTATTTATGCCGATAAGAACAATAACCCTGCACCTTATTCGCCAAGTAACGTGCCTTTCAAGCCCAAAAAGTTTTTTAAAATATCGATGAGGGGTGTTAAGGAGGGTGATTTTACCTTAGTTTACGGATTCCCGGGACGCACCCAGCAGTTTATCACTTCACACGCCGTTAACCTGTTGATTAATCAGAGCAATCCCAATAAGATTGGGCTTCGCGATATCCGTCTGTCAATCTTTAAAAGTTTCATGGATGCCAACGATACCATTGCCATTAAGTATGCTGCTAAACATGCCCGAGTTGCCAATGCTTGGAAAAAGTGGATAGGCGAGACCATGGGGCTTCGCCGATTAGATGCCGTTGCCCAAAAACAGGAACTTGAAAACATGTTTGCCGCATGGGCTGCTACCAACCCTGAGCTTAAAGAGCGGTATGGCTGGTTGTTGCCAAAGTTCCAAAACCTTTACTCTGAACTGGCACCACTATCGTTGGTTGTGGATTACCGCAACGAGGCTGTTTATGGCGTTGAACTGCTCAGCTTTGCTTCGCGTTTCGAGAGGTTACTGAGCATGGCCATTGACCCCAAAGCCGATAAGGAGAAGTTGATTGAGCAGCGTGAAAACTTGAAGGATTATGTCCGCGATTTCTTCAAGGACTTTGAACTTGATGTGGACAGGGAGGTTTTTGCTGCCTTGATGAAGGCTTACCAAGAGCGTGTTCCTCAAAAGTTACAACCTGAGTTCCTGAATAAGTTCATGTTGCAATCGGGCAACTGGAGGCAACTGGCGGGGCAAATTTACTCGCAAACAGTTTTTGCCGATAGCGTTAGGGTTTTGACCCTTTTGAACGATATTGATAGCACAAGTGCGCGTGAGTTCCTGAACGACCCAATCTTCAATATTTACTTTGAGTTTGAGGATTATTACCGCAAAAATGTTCAAAAACGATACTTTGAAATTACTGACAGTCTCGAAATCCTTTACCGCACCTATGTGGAGGGGCTAATGCGCATGCAACCCGACAAGCGTTTCTACCCTGATGCCAACTCAACCCTACGAATTGCCTACGGCAAGGTAGCCGGTTTTAACCCCCGCGATGGAGTGGTTTACGACTACTACACCACCATCGATGGGATTTACGAAAAATCCCAGCAGCGCAACGTTCCCGATTATGTTCCACCAAAACGTTTAATGGAACTCTACCAGGCAAAGGACTTTGGCCCCTATGCCGTTAACGGCACTGTGCCTGTGGCATTTATCGCATCAAACCACACCACAGGCGGCAACTCTGGCAGCCCTGTTCTCGATGCCGAAGGCAACCTTATTGGTGTGAACTTTGACCGCTGTTGGGAAAGCACCATGAGCGACGTGATGTTCGACCCCAATTACTGCCGAAACATCTCGCTCGATATGCGCTACGCACTCTTTATTATCGACAAGTATGCTGGCGCTAAAAATCTGATTAACGAAATGGTGATTTTGCAGTAAAAGGGAAATAAAGTAAAGGCTCAAACGCTTAGCTTCTGCACGAAGCTGAGCGTTTTTTGTCGTAATAGTTATTTTCTAATTCTGTACACCTTTTGCATGGTATGCATAAATCCCCTGGTACCGTAACCTTGGGCTATAAGATTGAGGGTTTCGGTGTTATTGATTGGGAAAATAGAACCAAATAGTCCCTTTACCTGTGGTATGGTAAACATTAGGTTGTGGAGTGGGGTGGAGGGGCCAAGCATGTAAATGGAACATTTGGGACTAACGGCTTTGGCTATTCCGCCAAAGGTGCCGTTACCAAGACTGGTTGAGGTAAGTATCACACAGTCGGCTTGCGTTAGGTATTCGTGCTGTTTTTCCATGGGTAGCACCGGAGCATCGTGCTGGTCGATGTCAAAAACAACAGGACTCACTCCCTTGACCTGTAGCTTTTGAACCAGCGAGCCAAAGTACCCTATCATTACCGGATTGGCGAAGCGGGTAAAGTCAACCACATCAAAAATATCACCGTAACCGTCGGGTTTGCTAAGGTAGTTCAGTGATGCGTTGATAAAGGCATTCGCAACCACACGGCACTCAGCTTTGCTGAAATCGATGTTGCTGATATGATTTTGGTGAACTTTGACGTTAAGCGTGGCGCAAACACCAATCTGACCATTGTTGTTCATGGCAGCCACGTATTTGTCGCCAAAAGTGAATTGAACATCACCAATGGTTTTTACGCCTTTTGCCTTTTCAAAAAGTTGTTCAAGTATATCGTTATTGTCGGGCATACGCTAAATTTGTAGTTTCATCTTGTTTAAGAATGGATATCGATAACCTAACTGAACGGCTAAAATACTCACTTCGTAAAAGCGAAGTGCAGCAGTTGGCATCTTTTTTTTCAGCTCATCCCAAAGGTATCGATATTCTTTTTGAACTTAGCATTTCCGGTAGTAATGAGCTGGCTTTCCATGCGGCTTGGGTTTTGGAGGGTTGCCTTATAGGAAGTCGTTCGCTTTTAGATGTTTATGCCGATAGGGTTTTAGCGCTAATTCCCGAATTGCGAAACAACTCGGTTCGCCGCCATTTTTGCAAGCTTTTCAAAACATGGCTGGCCACTAATCAATCTAAACTATCGGGTTGGATTGATACTCGAAATGGTAAGGTAGAGCGGTTGATTGAGGCTTGTTACGACTGGCTATTAAGCAACGATGTGCCTGTTAGCGTTAAGGCTCATTGCATTGAAATACTATCAATTATGTCCAATCACTACCCATGGATCGCCGAGGAGTTGCCTAATACCATAAGGCTTATACAAATCGACTCAACTCCAGGAATTAAAGCAATGGTTAGGCGAATAAAAAAAACAGGGACTCGGAATGGTAAGGCTTGATATATATTTGGTGGAACAAGGGCTTTGCCGTTCACGGGAGCGCGCAAAAGCGCATATTTTGGCGGGAGAAGTTTTGGTTAATGGAGCAAAGATTACTAAACCGGCTTACCCGGTTTCCGATACCGATAAGGTTGAACTGTCGGAAAGTTCAAGCAATTTTTTTAGCCGTGGTGAGTTGAAACTGCAAAGGGCAATCGATGAGTTTGGGCTCGACTTTTCAGGTAAGCTGGTGCTCGATGTAGGGGCATCTACCGGTGGTTTTACCTTTTGCGCCTTGCAGCATGGCGCAAGGTTTGTTTGGGCGGTTGATGTTGGAACTAACCAGCTCGATGCCAGGTTAACCCACGATTCGCGCGTTTGTTCGCTGGAAAAAACCGATATCCGCACACTCGATATCTCGGCACTGGGCACGCAGGTCGATATTGTAACTGCCGATCTGTCGTTTATTTCACTCACGCAGGTGGCTCAACCCATGGTTAAATTCCTTAAACCCGAAGGGTTTATGGTGCTACTCATAAAGCCACAGTTTGAGGCAGGCTTGGAGAACATTGGAAAAAATGGTGTGGTAAAGGATAAAGAGGTTCATGAATTGGTGATTGAGAAGGTGGCAAATTGTTTTGCTCAGCACAACTTATACCTGAATAGTATTACATTTGCACCGCTCAAGGGTAAGGGTTATAATATTGAGTATCTTGCACTTTTTAGCCGTTCCCTTAAGGTTTTGCCCCATATAAAATCGGTTGTGAGTAATGCGTTTGAACTAAACAAAAGTATTTAAAGGGATGAATAAAACAGGATTCGACAGTTTCTTGGAAGCTATTCACTGGATTGTAAGGAATTTACTGGTTGGTGTAATAATCCTTTTTTTATCGAGGTTGATTTTTCTACTATCGTATGCCGATTGGCACGACCTGCGCGGATTGTCGGGCGATGTTGTCAGGGCTTTTGCTGTGGGTTTAAAATTCGACCTGAAAGTGCTAACCATTGCTTTGCTTCCATTGATTGTAATTGCTTTTGTTAGGTTGATGTTGGGCAGAAGGGTAGGCCGTTTTACTGTATTTTTCAGGCATTATTCTACTTTGATAATGTTTTTGGTAGTGCTGTTCGAGGTGATAAACTTCTACTTTTACAAATTTTATCACACCAAAATCAACGTAGTAATTTTTGGTTTTTTTGAGGATGATACCTGGGCTGTATTGGTTTCTATCTGGAAGGAGTATCCGGTTATTCCATTATTGCTGTTGTTTGCATTGCTAATTTGGGCATTCCATAGGCTTTTTGCCCATCTGTATAAGCCTGTTTCCTACAATTTCAGCGAAATGGTAAAGCCATTTTGGCTTAGAGCTACTGTGGTTATTTTTCTTTCCGGGTTATACTTTTTGGGCATGCGCGGTAATTTGGGAGTTGTGCCGCTCGATGGCAGGCATGCAACCATTTCGGAGAATGTGTTTGTTAACGCTTTGCCGGTAAACGGGCTATTTAGCACCAAAATTGCTTGGGCCGACAGAAAGGCCAGTAGAATTGATATCAACATTCCTAAAATGTTGAAATCGTTAAAGTTTAGTTCAATTGAGGACGCTGCAAGTGCGCTTTACGGCACTAAAATCGATAGTGTAACTCCTGGGGCTTTCTTTACTTATACCAGTCAAAACGATTTTCTTGAAACCAATCCCCCGCATGTGGTTTTCATCCTGATGGAAAGCATGAGCAACTTTTATATCGATATGCACTCCGATAGTTGTAACATGCTGGGTTCACTTGCCGACGTACTTGATAGCTGTTTCCTGTTCCGTAACTTTTTGCCTTCGTATTCGGGAACCATATATTCGCTCGAGAGCATACTGGTTAATACCCCAAAAAGTCCGCTCTCGCAATCGCCATATCAGAATTTTTCGTTTGACGCATCGGCTGCAAAGCCATTTTACGACAAGGGCTATCAAAATGTATTCATTACCGGCGGTAAAATGGGATGGAGAAACATGGACAAGTTTATACCGCGCCAGTATTTCCACACCATTGAAGCCGAACCCACGCTTAGGCAGCACTATCCAAATGGAAGTTCCGGTGAATGGGGCATGCACGATGAGGTGCTATTCCAAAGGACTTTCGAACTACTCAGCCATTCCAACGGAAAACCCTACCTGATATTTGGCATGACCATATCGCACCATACACCCTACGATATCCCTGCCAGTTACAAGGGTTATCCCATTAATATTCCCCAATGGGCACGTAAACGAATGAAATTCGACGATGAGGTAGTTTTGAAGGGTTTAAGGGCATACCAGTATGCCAACAGCTGTTTAGGCGATTTTATTAAACAGATAATTAATTCGCCCCTTGGCGAGAACACCATTATTGTAGCCACAGGCGACCATAACATACGTCAGAATTTTGAGTATCCGCAGGAAGATTTATTCATGCAATATTCGGTTCCCTTGCTCATGTATATTCCACCAAAGTATCGCCCTAAAAACCCAATCGATACCAAACGCTTTGCATCGCACAAGGATATTTTCCCTACCCTTTACAACCTTTCGCTTTCCAACGCGCAATATCCAAACTTTGGAAACAACCTTTGTGACCCCAATAGCGCAAGCGACTTTGGACTATACTGCTACAGCATTGCTGCCGATAGCCTTGGACTTGTCGATTTTAGCACATCGCCCTTGTTCTACCGGTGGAGCGACAGGGAGCACCGTAAACTTGTGCCAAGTAACTCTTCGCCCGACACCCATCTCGATTCGCTTATGATTAGGGCAAGGGCTCTTACTGCCTGCATGAACTACCTGTTAATTAAACAAATTGAAAAAAACAGGTAGTGGTGTTTAATGATATTGAAATTGTAGCTATATTTATATAAGAAAAAGATGAGAATATTAAACAAAACGCATCTTGGCGTGTTGGTTATTCAAAATCAATCAAGTTATGTTACGAAAAACATTAGTAATTCTGCTTACATTTATAGTATATTCTCTCACAGCCCAGGATGAGGGCATAATCAAGGGGAGGGTTTCTGATAGCAAAAACAATGAACCAATTCCCTTTGCCAACGTCATAGTATTTGGTACAACCATTGGCACCACATCCGATTTCGACGGTAACTTTATTATTGCGGGGCTCCAACCGGGTTGGGTAGAGTTGCGTGTTACCGCAATAGGCTATAAGCCTTACGTATCGGAGGCCATAATGGTAACGCGTTCAAAGAATGTTTATGTTGATATTGCTTTGGATGAGGCCCCGTTTGAAATTGAAGGTGTTGTGGTTAAAGCGTCACCTTTTCGCAGGAGCGAGGAGGCGCCCCTATCGTTGCGTCGAATTGGAATCGATGAGATTGAGCGAAACCCAGGAGGTAATCGCGATATTAGTCGTGTAATTCAGTCTCTTCCGGGTGTAGCACCTTCGCTTGCTTACCGCAACGATGTTATTGTTCGCGGTGGTGGGCCTAACGAGAACCGTTTCTACCTCGATGGCGTTGAAATCCCAAACCTGAATCACTTTGCCACGCAGGGCTCTTCGGGTGGGCCTGTTGGCATTATCAATGTCGATTTTGTTCGGGAAGTCAATTTTTATTCTGGTGCTTTCCCCGCGTCAAAAGGGAATGCGCTTAGTTCGGTTCTCGATTTCCGTCAGGTTGAAGGAAATAGCGAGCGTTTGAAGGTAAAGGCTGCGGTTGGCGCATCGGATTTGGCACTCACCCTCGATGGCCCTTTGAGCAGGAACACAACCATGATTTTCTCGGCCAGGCGTTCATACCTGCAATTCCTTTTCAATGCACTTGGGCTTCCGTTCCTGCCTAACTACAACGACTTTCAGTTCAAAACCAAAACCCGAATCGATGCCAAAAATGAAATTACCGTTATTGGCCTTGGTGCTAATGACGAGTTTGACCTGAACCTTAAACTGAAAAACCCCGATGAGTATCAGCGTTACATACTCGGCTATTTGCCTGTTAACACACAATGGAACTATACTTTGGGAACGGTTTACAAGCATTATGCTAAGAACGGTTACCATACCTTGGTTGTAAGCCGCAACATGTTGAACAACCGGCAGTATAAGTTTACCAACAACGATGATAATTTGCCAAAATTACTCGATTACACTTCGTGGGAGGCTGAAAATAAATTGCGCTATGAGCGCGATTTGAGTTTAAGTAAGTTCAATGTAAACTACGGCGCTGGTTTGGAATATGCCCGTTACTATAACTCAACATTTAGGGCAAAGTTTGTGGGATCAACCTATACTCCCGATACTTATAAGACCAATCTCGATTTATTCAAGTGGAATGTTTTTGGGCAAGTGAACAGGGTTTTTCTGAATAACCTTACGGTTTCGTTAGGTCTAAGGGCCGATGCCAGCAGTTACTCTTCGGAGATGAACAACCTGTTTAAACAGGTAAGTCCCCGATTATCGCTTTCGTATAAGTTGAAGCCCAACGTTTTTCTTAATATGAACGTGGGTAGGTATTATCAACTGCCACCCTACACCGCCTTAGGGTTTGCTAACCCTGCTGGAACGCTTGTGAATAAAGCCAACGGAATAACCTATATTCAGTCCGATCACTTGATGGCCGGTTTTGAGTGGCAGCCCAATGAGGCAAGCCAGCTTACCGTTGAGGGTTTCTTGAAATTCTACGATAAGTATCCCGTGTCGCTTAACGATTCAGTAGCCATTTCAAGCAAAAGTGCCGATTATGGAACCTTTGGCGATGAACCGTTGGTTTCAACCGGCAAAGGCCGAACCTACGGCGTGGAGTTCCTTTACCGTAATAAAAAGTTACTGGGTTTTAATACTTTGTTTTCCTACACATTGGTTAGGAGCGAGACAAGCCTTATGAATAGTACTCTTAAGCCTACTGGCAGTTGGATACCCACATCGTGGGATAACCGGCATCTGGTTACCATTACGGCTACCCGTTCGTTCAAAAAGGGTTGGGATTTTGGCTTTAAGTGGCGGTTTGTTGGTGGTCCTCCATACACACCCTACGATTTGGTTACTTCGTCGCTCATTAATGTTTGGGATGTCCAGCGTCAGCCTTCGCTCGATTATTCACGCTTTAACAGTAACCGATTATCGTCGTTCCATCAGCTCGATATTCGTGTCGATAAGTCGTATTTCTTTAATTCGTGGATGCTCAATATCTACATTGATATTCAGAATGTTTACAATTTCCAGGGCGACAGACCGCCGCTTTATACAACTGTTTCCGACACTAATGGGAACCCCGTGGTTGACCCCAACGACTCTTCGCGTTACCTGCTTAAAAAGGTTGAGGGAAGCGGTGGTGGAACAGTATTGCCAACAATTGGAGTAATTGTAGAATTCTAAAAAACAGAAAAAATGAAAGTAGTAATCCTATTCATATCAACATTAGTGGGATTTATGGTATGGCAGTCGTGCAACACTACAAGCCAAACACAAACCCAAGCAGTAGTTCAGGAGCTGACAACATCGCCATTCAGCAATGGTGTTCCTGCTCAAATTATGGTAGTTGGAGGTCAAGAGTATAAATATCCCATTATGGCCATTTGGGTTGAAGATGTTAAAGGCAATTTTATTGGTACGCTATACGCATCGCAGTCCATTTCAACGGGCATTTTCCGTTATGGTGTTTACGATAAAGGCAAATGGCTGCCGGGTGAGCGTAATAGGCCAGCTGCATTGCCGCGCTGGAAAAACTTAACATCTGCTAACGCATCAAAATCTACCCAAAATATTGATGCATTCAGCGGAGCAACCCCATCGGGTTCATTTACTCTTAAAACCATGCTTCCACCTTATATGAGTGAGTTAAAGGTTGTAATGGAAGTAAACAAGCCCTGGGATTTCAACAATTACTGGCACAACAATCGTTTCCCGGGCGATGAGGAGTATGCCACATCGGGTCAGCCAGCTTTGATTTATGAGGCTTTGGTAAGCAGGAATTCAACTGAAAATCGATTTTATTTCAAACCCGTTGGCCATAGTAATCCTTCCGGAGCCAATGGTGAGGTTAATCCCGATATCACTACTTTTACATCGGCATTAAAAATTATTGATAACGCTTGGATTGAAATTGTAAAGTAATGGCAAATATTGATGATAGCAAAGTTGCCGTAGTAGCCGGAGGTACTGGATTAATTGGACGTTGGCTGATCCCTTTGCTTGTCAGCGATGGATATAGGGTAAAGCTATTAACCCGAAATCAATCTAAGGTTCAATCTTCTGGCAGTAATGTTGATGTTGTTGAATGGAGCGGAAAACCTGATGAGCGGCTTGTGTCTTTATTGGAGAATACAACGGCTGTGATTAATCTTGCAGGCTACAACATTGCAACGCTTTGGACAAAGCAAAACCGAAAAAAAATTGTTGAAAGCCGAATACTGCCAACCCGGGCATTAGCACAAGCCGTTAATTCTTGTAAAAATCCGCCCAAGGTGTTTGTGCAGGCATCGGCAGTAGGAATATATTCATATAATAGCAGTAGCTTTTTAACTGAGAATTCCGCTGTTGGCAATGGTTTTTTACCGGCATTGGTAAATGATTGGGAAAACGAGGCCCTTGCTTGTGCTAATGCAACTCGTGTGCTTATTATCCGAACGGGTATAGTGCTTTCCAGTAATGGTGGGTTTTTACCCAAAATTGTAAGGCCAACCCGATACTTTGTTGGTGCAATGCTGGGCGATGGAGAAAATGTTGTTCCATGGATACATATTTCGGACCATGTAAGGGCAATAAAATTCCTTATAGATAATCCAGCGGCATCAGGGGCATTTAACCTTACTGCCCCTGCTACCAATAGCTATGCTGATATTGCAAGGCAAGTGGCAGGTTTTTACCACAGGCCAATGCTTTTGCGCATTCCAAAGTTTTTGCTAAGGCTGCTGCCCGGCAATATGGCCAATGAGGTGCTCTTAGCCAATCAACCCGTTCAGCCGGAACGGTTAGTTCAGTTAGGTTTTAAGTGGAACTTTCCAACTCTTGAAAATGCCATTGTCGATTTGTTGGCTAAGTAGATTGTTTTTTTCTTACCTTAGCATTTTGAAACATTTCGGCAATATATGGATAATTTTACTGTTGATATTCGCTCAGCTAACATTTATCAGGAAGATAACCTGGTGCTATCCGATGTTAACTTTTCGCTTGGCAAGGGCCAATTTGTCTATTTGATTGGTAGGGTTGGAAGCGGGAAAACGAGTTTAATTAAAACCATAACAGCCGAAATTCCGCTGAAAGAGGGCGAAGCATTTGTATGCGGGTTTAATTTGAAAAAGTTGAAACGCAATCAGGTTCCAAAGCTACGCCGGAAAATCGGCGTTGTGTTTCAGGATTTTCAGTTGCTAAGCGATAGAAGCGTTTACGATAACCTGCTTTTTGTTTTAAAAGCAACCGGATGGAATGACAAATCAGCCATTAAGCAACGTATAGCCGAAGTTCTCGATATGGTGGAGTTAAAGTTTAAGGATTACAAGATGCCCCATCAGTTATCCGGAGGCGAACAGCAGCGTGTGGTTATTGCTAGGGCACTACTTAATAACCCCGAATTGATTTTGGCCGACGAGCCAACCGGTAATCTCGACATGGAAACATCGGAAGGCATTATGCAGATACTTCATAACCTGTCAGCATCAGGAATATCAATAATAATGGCTACCCACAATACTCAAATCATTAAGAAGTTTCCGGCTCGAACCATTAGATGCGAAAAGGGGAAAGTGGTCGAAACGGAACAAGCTGCCGAAATCGATTTTGAAAGCCTAATGGAATAGTTCTTAAATAAAGGCGCAATCGCCATCGCCATCCATCAAATCAAAGTTTTCCCCTATTAAATCAAGCATGCTGTCGGCTACTAGGTATTTGCGGACTCGCTTCTTGCTGAAAAAGTAGTAATGCCTGAGGTTAAGCATGGCATCTACAATTTTTGGGTTGTAGATGTTGATGAACGATGCTTTAGCCTTTGATGCATGTAGGAGTATTACTTTGGCCATTACATCTTCGGATCCACTTTCAAACCAATAGTAGGGAACTGTAAAACGCGTATTGCTGTGCTGCATGAGCAAAACGCCTATCAGTTCATCATCTTTAAATACCTTTACCAAATAGTAAGCCGATGCTGGTATTACCGATGCAAAGAAAAACTTTTGAGCCGCACGGTCGGGTAAAAGGCCATTTATTAACCATGGATATCGGATAATCCAGTTAAACTCATTTGCACCTCGTTTGGTTAGAGTTTTTTCTGTTTCCAAGGTAAGTTTCTGAATAATCTCCTCATCGGGTCTGCTAAAATATTCTAATTCAACTTCTTTGGGAAGGTTTAGAAATTTACGGGTCAGGTTTGAGTAGTTAAATAGGTTTATGGCCTTTTCGCCCAAATAGTTAAATGGGTTGCTGTGTTTGCAGCAGTTGTAGGAACTTAGAAGTGTTTTCCGCAAGTAAAACCTTCGACCTACGATTTCCTTGGCAGTTTTAAAGGTTTTGGTCTTCTCAAAAACTGTTTCGGTGATTTTTGAAAAATTTGTTGCCATAAGCATCCCTTTCCAGTCGGCCACCACTGTGTCGATAAGTTTTGTGGCAATGCCTTGCCTGCGAAAATTTGGATGAACCCATGCACCGCTAATCCATGCAAATGGAATGGGTTGGTTGTTGACAAATGCTATATCGGGCAATACCGTTAGGTATGCAATAAGTTTTTCGTTCCAGTGGGCTTGGTATAGCACATTATCGTTCGAACTTACACGCGGATTTGCCATGAACGACATCGCTCTAACCTTGCTGATAGGCAAAAATTCTTTCTCTGTCAAACCAGTATCGTCATTAAAGAGCTTGAGTTCCTTCAACGAGATTTTTGATATCGATAGCATATGCCTATATAAGTTTAAGTTTCCGTTTAATGTTAACCAGGGCTTTACCTGCCTGTAATGTGCTCCTTTGATAATTAAGATATATACACGGCTTAGCCCCAAAACCACTAAAAAATCTTGCAATAGATAAAATCATCGAGCCTTCAAAGTCAAGTACTTTATCCATTCCTGAATGATTTCTGATTATCCCATCAATCAAGTAAAACATTGCGCCTTTCTTTTTGTATTCTGGCTCGGCTGCGCCTAGCAGGTAGTGTATAGTGTTGTGACTTTCGGTAAATAACCCAATTGCTCCCACCTGATTACTACTATCAATCACCCCGGCAATGGTTGCCTTGTTATGAATAATAAGGGTTTCAATGAGTTTCTCAATAACTATAATATCCTTTTTACCATTTACCATATAGCCGTATTGTGTATACGATTTCAAAAAATCGTTTGGGTTTAACAAGGTGGTTAGTGTAAATTCGTTGGCAATGGCCTTAAAAATATTTCTTTTGGTATTTTGATTGTAGTTTTTGAAAACTTGCTCATTATAGTTCAGCAAATCGAGCATGTATGTTTTTCGCTTTTTGGTTTGTTTATTGTATTTATCGGTTTTGTTATGGATATTTAGGTTAATATCTATAAACCTGAATTTTGAGGGAATGCTTTCAATGAATAAGTCAACAATTTCAGGAGATATGAATTTTGATGAGAAAAGCCCAAGTTGTTGGCAGAATAAGGGCTGAATAATATAGTTTATGCCATATTTTCGTTTTGTGGGAAGCGGGAAAAGGTAGTTGTAATCGGGTGTAACCAAAGCCCCCCAGCCCGGCGAAACCACATCGAGATACCATGTGTAAGCGTAAATATTCCCGTTAATGGCATTATCGATGCTGGTGTTCCAGCGTTTATCGTCAATCTCTTCGCGGAGTAAAAAATCTATTTTAAGATTTTCTTTCATCCTTGCACATTTCAACAGTTTTTTCGAGCAATTCCCTGAGTGTAATCCCTGTATGGTTTTCAGCCAAATAATCGATATGCCAAATGCTTACAAAATTTCCGTTTACTTTCCGAACGGTACGTACTAATCGTTTAACGAGTTCTAAGGCTTGACTGGGGTTGTGGCGGACGATATTTATGAGCGACTTATCCATCAGGGCAAAGGGAAAAACTTTAAGGTTTTTGGGTGTGTTTTCAAATAGGTCGAAAAAAGGGTAGGGCGTGCACGTTCCTGCTCTAAAACCTGGTTTGTCGGCATATCCCATTGAGTATTCCTGGGTTATACCGGCTCTTAGAAGTGGGTAGTATGAGTAAGGAATGCTTTGTCGCAGGTAATGAAACCGCGAGGCCGAAACAGCTTGCCCCAGCATATCAACCAGTTTAGTTAACTCCTGGCGAAAGTATTCGTCGCTTAAATAGGTTTTATATGAGGGGTGAATTCCAATGGGATAACGCGACGATAGTTTGTTTACAACATTTAAGAACGATGCACTACGGGTGTTTACCTGTTTATCGTATTTACCCCAACTGCCAACGTGAATAAACCATTTGGTGGCTTCGCCGGCAGGGAGAAAAGTAAATAGTTCGTCGTATATATCAAAAGGGTCTTTTGCCTTGCTTGTGAGAACTTTAAGCCGCAGCTTGGCTTTGCTATAATCAAAGGTTAATGCCGATTTTGCAAATCCCAACGCATTCCTAACAATACTTTTACCCTTGAATGCAAAAGCGCTATCGAGGTCAAAGGTTATTTGGCTAGTGAAATTACGCTCTTTAGAGTGCGTATTGCTAAACTTTTCCTTAATGAGTGTTCCAAGTTCGTAGGCCCATAGGTCAACAATGGGGATTTCCAGAAAACCATTCTTGTAGGCTATGCTATTGGTAAATCTATACCGCCCATGTCTGTCGGGCTTGTGGGATAGATATTCTTCGTAGCGGGTTACCATGTAAAAAGCGCCGGCTAGCAAGTCGAAGGGAATATCGGTTTTGTGATTGCCCAATGTAATTGGAAAGGCTGGCATGCCATGCCATTCGCCAATTTCCATTGGAACTTGGTTGATGGCTGTATCAAATAAGAGTGATGAGGGGCAAATGCTGATAGACCCGGGAATGGGTTGTTTGTCGTAACTCAGAGTAGGCCCTTTATAATCCGACGCTTCGGTATAGGAACTCGATATACGGTAGGGCATACGAAGTATGTCCTTGAATATAAATCGGCAAATGTATTCCAGTCGTGGGCTTGTTTGTCGACTATATATTAGTAGTTCCACAATGCGCTATTTTGAGTGGCAATATACAAAATGCCATTCAATTTTCATAGGTTAAATCGCTAAACATCAAGGTCAACTACAGTAATTCCTGCTCCCCCAAATTCTACATGTTCGTCGCCAAAACTTTTTACGCCGGGCGTATTCTTTAAAAAGTCGCGGATTACTTGTTTAAGAATGCCATTGCCTTTGCCGTGCAAAATACGAACTTTGCTAAACCCAAGCATCAGGGCATCGTCTATTAAATCCTGAACCGCCTCAATGGCTTCTTCGGCCCTGTAGCCACGTATGTCGATGTCGGATTTAAAGTTTAACCTTCGTTTATAAACGTCGAAACCTTTATTTACTGTTGTTTTCTGTTTCGAAACCTCACGGAATTCGCCCGACGAGATGCGTTTTAGCTTATCTAGTTTTACAACGGTTATCATACTCCCAATAGCGATAGATGCGCTTTTTTCGCTTACACTTATTACCTCGCCAGCCACATCGCTACCTTCCACTTTTACCTTGTCGCCTGGCTCAATGGCTTTTTCCTCCTCAATTTTTATGGGCTTACTTTCGGCGTTGCTTTTTTGTTGATTTTTTTGCGCTTTTCGCTTCTGGCGTTGCTTTATTAGTTCCATTTTGCGCTCAATGAGTGTATCGGAACTTTCGGGTTTTTCAATTTCTGCTTTGATGTTTTCCAGATTTTTTCGTGCTTCGCGGGTTTGTTCCTTTTCAGCATTACTTTCCTTAATAGTTCGAATGGTGTTTTCAATTTGTTTGTTCACATTAGCCAGCAAATCCCGAGCCTCTTTTTTTGCAGCAGCAATAATTTCCTTTCGCTTTTTCTCAAGTTCTTCCAGTTCATTGCGGAGTTTCTCTTCGGCCTCTTCGGCGCGTTTGTTGGCTAACCTTATGCTTTCACGTTTCTTTTCCCAGTATCGTTTATCACGCGATATTTCACGGAGATGCTTTTCAAAGGTGATGTAATCGGATCCTACTTTTTTTGCGGCTTCGTTAAGCACATCTTCGGGTAATCCGATCTTTCGTGCAATCTCAAAGGCAAAACTGCTACCAGGTTTCCCAATTTCAAGTTTGAACAGGGGTTCAATGCGTTCGTTGTCGAAAAGCATGGCTCCATTTACTATGCCAGGGGTGTTTGCCGCAAAATGTTTAAGGTTGGAGTAGTGCGTGGTGATAACACCAAAAGTTCCCTTATTGCAGAGTTCTTGGAGAATTGCCTCGGCAATTGCACCGCCGGCTGTGGGTTCGGTTCCAGCCCCAAACTCATCAATTAGCACAAGGCTTTGGTTATCGGCATGCCTTAGCATCTGCTTCATGTTGATGAGATGCGAGCTGTAGGTGCTCAGGTCGTTCTCTAACGATTGCTCATCGCCTATATCTATGAATATCTTCGAAAATATTCCCATCTCGGAGTTTTCCAACGCACAAGGCAGAAAACCGCATTGTAACATGTACTGGAGCAAACCAACAGTTTTTAGGCAAACCGATTTACCCCCAGCGTTAGGCCCCGATATTAGTAGAATTCTACCGTTTGGATTCAACTCGATGTCGAGCGGAACAATCGCCTTCCCTTCCCGTTTTAAGCTGAGCTGTAGAATTGGGTGGCGCGCTTGCCTAAGGTAAATGCCCGTTGTGGTGCTGTTCAGAATAGGTTTAGTGCCTTCGAACTCAATGGCCAAAAGAGCTTTTGCCCTGATAAAGTCAATCTCGCCCATAAAATCATAGGCCGATAGTAGTTCGGGTAGGTAGGGCCTGATGTTATCGGCAAATTCGATGAGTATTCTAACTATCTCGCGCCTCTCATCGTATTCAAGTTCCCGAATTTCATTGTTGAGTTCAACCACTTCAACGGGTTCAATGAAAACGGTTTTGCCGGTAGCCGACTCGTCATGAACAATCCCCTTTAGTTTCCTTTTGTTTGCAGCCGCAACGGGGATAACTACGCGCCCTTCGCGCACAGTGGGCTGTGCATCGGTTTCAACAACACCTTGGTCGCGGGCACTACGCAGTATTCCCTGCACAAGTTTATTTACCGATGCTTCCTTTGCCCTGATGCTTGCTCTAATTTCGGCCAGCTTTGCTGATGCATTATCCTTTATTCGCCCGTATTTGTCCAGAATACTGTCAATTCGTTCAATAACATAAGGGTAGTAGTTTATTCCTGTTGCAAGTTTAGCAATGGTAGGGTATTTGTCCGATACCCTTTTTACAAAAGCCAGCAGCTGCTTTATGGTTTCCAGCGAACGTCTTAGCTGCTGTAGTTCATTTTCATCAATCCATTGCCCTTCCACCTGAAGTTTGCGGAGTGCTGGGGTGATATCAACAAAACCATCGGTGGGGAAACCATCTTCCATTAGGCAAATGGTCTTCATCTCGTGGGTCTGTTCAATCCACTCAAACACCACAGATGGGTCACTATTGAACTTAACATCCTTAACACGTTGCTCGCCAAGCGCACAAAGGCAACGCGTAAGAGTAAGTTCGCGAACCTTATCAAATCCAGCCTTTTGCTCAAAGGTGTCGGGGTAAATCATTGCTAATGTTTAAAGTTTGCTTTTGCAAAGGTAGCGATTTGGTTGCGAAGAGTGTTAGGTTTTGCAAACGGTAATAAATGGAACTTCACTTTTCCCAAAAATATTCAATAAAAAAACTTTCACCGTTACATGTTTGTGTTTGTCAATATTGGATTGTTAGATGCGTAGTTTGGGTAAAGCATTTCACAAAAAAATACAAAAAGAGTTTTATGTTTAATTTTTTTGTAATTTTCAAATGAATTGACAATGTAAAATATATTAATGAAAGCTGTTTATGGATTTTGTAATTAGCCTACTGGTTAGCACGCTCGTATCGGGTGTGGCTGCTGCAATTCTTTTAAGTAGAGTATATAAGAACAGTATCTTTGTTAAGGTTGGGGTAGTTTGGCTTATAAATCTGTTGTTTATTATGACAACAGTAAGCATTAGGGTTAAATTTTATGATGGCAATACGTTAGTTCGATATCTAATGCTTGCCATTAATGTCTTGTTTAGTGTGCTGTGTTTCTACTATGCTACCATTAAGGTAGTAAGGCCGCTTTCAAAGGCAATTGCTAAACTTTACAAGTTGGCCGAAGGCGATTTTAACATTCCCGATGACGACTCATACGTGAACCCTAAAACCGATTTAGGTCAACTAATTCAGGCTACAAATATTATTAGAGAGAACTTTGGCCGGGTTGTGCTGCAAATTCAGAATAATGTGACTAAGTTACGCGAAATGAGTGATGAACTCAACGCCATTTCAGGCCAATTGGCTGAGGGTTCAGCTGAGGAATCTTCGTCAATCGAGGAGATTTCTTCCTCCATGGAACAAATTGCAGCTCATATCGAAAAGAATGCCGATAATTCCAAACAAACCGAAGTTTACTCGCGTAAAGTATTAGATGGTGTGCAAAACCTGAATAAATCGGCTGAGGAGAATTTGGAGGCTATTAACCATATTGCCCAAAAAATCAATGTTATAACTGATATTGCCTTCCAAACCAATATACTTGCACTTAATGCCGCCGTTGAGGCAGCCCGTGCCGGTGCGCATGGGAAGGGCTTTGCCGTGGTTGCTGCTGAGGTACGTAAACTTGCTGAAACTAGTAAGGCCGCAGCCGATGAAATTGTTCAAATGGCCCACAAGAGCGTGAGCGTGGCTCAGCATACCCAAACCATGCTCAACGAACTTATCCCCGATATTACTAAAACCACCGAGTTAATTCAGGAGATTACCGCTGCAAGCATTGAGCAACATGTGGGCGTTGAGCAGGTAAATAATGCAATTCAACAGCAAAATGTTGTTGCACAGCAAAATGTTGCTATCAGCGAGGAGGTTGTTACAACCAGCAATAAGCTTTCAGAGTTTGCTAACCAGTTTGTGGAATTGGTATCGTATTTTAAGATTAGGAAGAAATAGTTTTTGTTAGTTGATTCATTAACTGTATATTTCAATTAGAGAATTTTGTTTTAACTGTTCACTTTTCCTTTAACTTCCTCTAACTTCATCACATTCTCAATTCTTCTTTTCACGGTTCAAGTTTCACGGCTCACGTTTCACGGACCAAACTTCCTCTAACTTCCTCATATTCTCAATTCTTCTTTTCACGGTTCACGTTTCCCGGTTCACGTTTCACGGGCCAAACTTCCTCTAACTCCATCATATTCTCAATTCTTCTTTTCACGTTTCACGTTTCCCGGCTCACGTTTCACGGGCCAAACTTCCTCTAACTTCCTCATATTCTCAATTCTTCTTTTCACGTTTCACGTTTCCCGGCTCACGTTTCACGGACCAAACTTCCTCTAACTTCATCACATTCTCAATTCTTCTTTTCACGGTTCAAGTTTCACGGCTCACGTTTCACGGACCAAACTTCCTCTAACTTCCTCATATTCTCAATTCTTCTTTTCACGGTTCACGTTTCCCAGTTCACGTTTCACGGGCCAAACTTCCTCTAACTCCATCATATTCTCAATTCTTCTTTTCACGTTTCACGTTTCCCGGCTCACGTTTCACGGGCCAAACTTCCTCTAACTCCATCATATTCTCAATTCTTCTTTTCACGTTTCACGTTTCCCGGCTCACGTTTCACAGACCAAACTTCCTCTAACTTCCTCTAACTTCCTCTAACTTCCTCTAACTCCATCACTTTCTGTCTATTCCGACTCATTCCGGCTCATTCCTTAAAATTCATGTCACTTGGTGTAAATGCATTTCTTACTGCTCCACATCCTTCATTGAGAGCTGAATCCTTTTCCTGGGAATATCAACCTCAAGCACTTTCACCTTTACGTGTTGGTGTAGCTTAACCACATCGAGCGGGTTTGAAACGTAGCGGTTGGCCAATTGCGATATATGAACCAGCCCATCCTGCTTAACTCCTATATCAACAAATACCCCAAAGTTGGTGATGTTGGTTACAATGCCCGGTAAAACCATACCCGGTTTAAGGTCATCAATGCTGAAAATGCCATCGGCAAACTCAAATACTTTTATGGCTTTTCGGGGGTCGCGTCCGGGTTTTGAAAGCTCTTGCATGATGTCGTTTAGTGTGGGTAAGCCTACCTTGTTCGTTACATATTTTTCAAGGTTGATTTTTGTCCTTAGCTCCTCGTTATTGATTAAGTCAACAACTGAGCAGCCCAAATCGGCTGCCATTTTCTCTACAATGTGGTAGCTTTCGGGGTGAACGGCTGTGTTGTCGAGCGGGTTTTCGGCTTCGGCAATTCTAAGGAATCCTGCACATTGTTCAAACGCCTTTTCGCCCAGGCGTGGAACCCTTTTTAGCTCATCTCTGCTTTTAAATGCGCCATTTTGTGCTCGGTATTCTACAATGTTTTTTGCCAGTTGGGGTCCAAGCCCGGAAACGTATGTTAGTAGGTGCTTGCTGGCGGTGTTCAGGTGAACGCCAACATGGTTTACGCAGCTTTCCACAACCTGGTCAAGGCTACCTTTCAGCTTGGCTTGGTCAACATCGTGCTGGTATTGGCCTACGCCAATCGACTTGGGATCTATCTTAACCAGCTCAGCCAACGGGTCCATCAGCCGACGGCCAATTGAAACTGCTCCCCGAACGGTAACATCGTATTCCGGGAACTCCTCTCGTGCTACCGGCGAAGCCGAGTAAACCGATGCGCCATCCTCGCTTACCACAAATACCTTTACATCGCGGTTAAACCTGATCCTTTTTATTAGTGCCTCGGTTTCGCGGCTGGCAGTGCCGTTACCTATGGCAATTGCTTCAACTTTATAGGTGTCAACCAAAGCCGATATTTTGCTCATTGCTTTGCCCTGCTCGTTTTGGGGCGGATGCGGAAAAATGGTTTCGTTATGGATTAGGTTGCCTTGCTGGTCAAGGCATACCACCTTGCAGCCAGTTCGGTAACCGGGGTCAATGGCAAGCACGCTTTTTTGCCCAAGGGGCGGCGATAGCAGTAACTGCCTTAGGTTTTCGGCAAAAACACGAATGGCCTCATCATCAGCTTTCTCTTTGAGTTCCGATGTGAACTCATTTTCAATCGATGGCTCAATAAGTCTTTTGTAGCTATCGGTTAAGGCTAACCTTAATTGCTCAGCGGCTTCGCCGTTTGAGCGTATGAACACTCGTTCCAGCTCCTCAATTACTTGGTCGGCCGGCGGAGCAATGTTTACACGCAAGTAACCTTCGTCCTGTCCGCGGCGCATGGCCAGAAACCTGTGCGATGCACACCGCTTAACCTCTTCCTCCCAGCTAAAGTAGTCGGAATATTTGATGCCTTCGGTTTCCTTGCCTTTAACCACTTTCGATCGTATAATGGCCGATTTACGGAAATGCCTTCGAGCGATATTTCGTGCTTTCTCGTCTTCGCTAATCCATTCGGCAATAATATCACGAGCTCCTGCAAGTGCCTCGTTGGCATCGGCCACTTTATCGTTAATAAACGATTCGGCTTTGGCAAGTATGTTCCTTTCCTGTTGCTTGTAAATGATTTGAGCCAGTGGCTCTAAACCTTTTTCTTTGGCTATGGTTGCCTTGGTTCGTCGTTTGGGCTTATAGGGTAGGTAGATATCTTCCAGTTCGGTAGGGTTATAGCATGAAATAATCCTTGCGCGCAACTCCTCGGTGAGTTTTCCTTGCTCCTCAATGGTCGATAGTATAGTTTCCTTACGTTTGTCAAGTTCTACATACTTAACGGATAGGTCGCGGATGGCTGTAATCTGCGTTTCATCAAGGTTGCCGGTCATCTCCTTGCGGTAGCGGCTTATAAAGGGTATGGTTGCCCCTTCGTCAAGTAGTTTGATTGTGTTTGCAACACCTCGGCTGGGAATGTTGAGCTCTGCCGATATTAGTTCAACGTGCTTGGCTTTGTTTACTATCTCCATATAATTCAAATTACGTGGCAAAAAAACGAAATAATATCAATGCTTGCAAATGAAAAACGGCTGCCGTTCAGGAAGCCGTTAATCAATTTGTCTATTGTTAGCTTACTCGCCACAGCGGGCATTGGTCATGTAGGGGTAGCGATAATCGGTGGGTGGGTTAAGGTTTTCCTTAATGGTTCGTGGACTTGTCCATCTAATTAAGTTGAAGGGTCCGCCGGCTTTATCGTTGGTGCCGCTTGCACGTGCACCTCCAAAGGGCTGTTGCCCAACAACTGCTCCTGTGGGTTTGTCGTTAAAGTAAAAGTTTCCGGCTGAGTACCGCAAAATCCGGCAAGCCTTATTAAGGGCTTCCCTATCGGACGAGAATATGGCTCCAGTTAGAGCATAGGGAGATGTTTGGTCGCATACCCTAAGGGTTTCCTCAAACTTGTCGTCGGGATAAACGTAAATGGTCAGAACCGGCCCAAAGATTTCCTCTTCCATGGTCACAAAGTGTGGGTCGGTTGTTACTATGATTGTTGGTTCCACAAAGTACCCCTTGCTTTTATCGCCCTTGCCTCCGGCAATTATTTCAGCGGCATCGGATTGTTTTGCCTTTTCAATGTAGCTCATTATGTTGTCGAACGAGGCCTCGTCAATAACTGCGTTTACAAACGTTTCGTAGTCAGTAGGATCACCCATGTTTATCTCGTGCATAATGGCAAGTATGCTTCTCTTAAATTCCGGCCAAAGCGACTCTGGAATATATGCTCTTGAAGCCGCTGAGCACTTTTGCCCCTGGTACTCAAAAGCACCACGAACGGCTGCTATTACTGCCTGGTTAATATTGGCGCTTGGATGTATGAAAATGAAATCCTTACCACCGGTTTCTCCAACAAGTTTGGGGTACGAACGGTATTTGGCTATGTTGTTGCTAACTGCTTTCCAAAAGGTGTTGAAAGTTACAGTTGAACCGGTAAAGTGGATTCCTGCTAGCATTGGATGGTTGAACACCACATTGCCAATGGCAGAACCTTTGCCTGGTATGAAGTTGATCACACCATCGGGTACGCCGGCTTCCTTGTAAATCTGCATGAGTACGTAGTTCGAAAGTAGTGCGGTTGATGCTGGCTTCCAAACCACTGTATTCCCCATCAGCACCGGTGCCATATTTAGGTTCGATGCTATGGCCGTAAAGTTGAATGGACTTACTGTAAAAACAAATCCTTCCAGCGGTCTGTATTCCAACCTGTTTATTGTTCCGGTTTCTGATATGGGTTGCTGGTTATAAATTTCGGAGATATAGTGGGCGTTGAATCGTAAAAAGTCAATCGTTTCGCATGCGGCGTCAATCTCAGCTTGGTAAACGTTCTTACCTTGTCCAAGCATGGTTGCTGCATTTAATGTGGCTCGATACTTTTTTGAAATCAGTTCGGCCACCTTGAGCGTTATGCTCAAACGCTCAACCCACGATACCTGCGACCAGTACTCATGCGCATTAAGAGCAGCCTCAATGGCCATTTGGGTTTCTTCCTCGCCGGCAATATGGTACTGGGCTAATACGTGGCTGTGATTGTGAGGCATAACTACATTGCCTAACTTTCCTGTTCTAACCTCCTTGCCACCTATTATAAGTGGTATATCCATTACACCGGTTGATAACCTTTTAATCTCTTTTTCCAGTGCCTCGCGCTCTGGTGAGCAAGGCAGGTAGCTGAGCACCGGTTCGTTTTTAGGTAAATCGTACTTGAAAATTGCGTTGTTCATCGGTTTTAAGGTTTTTAGTTATCGATATGTAAAAATATGCATAACAAGTTTTGCTTCAAATGATTTTTATCAAAAGTCTATTATTTGGAAACATTCTAAATAGAATAACATTGATAAGTGCAATTTGTTTTAAGGTGTCAATCAATTTCAATAGAATTTATTGTAACACAATTGTTTGTTTTAATATGAAATTGTCGTAATGCATTTATTGAACATTAAGTGTTATGTTTACATCCTTGGTTATGTTACTATCAAAATTTTCTGACTTAAATCATTTCTAAAAATGTTTTAACTGGTTAACTTTGGGAAAAAAATAAGCTATGTTTAAAACAAATGAATACTTTGAAGGCAAGGTTAAATCGATAGCCTTTGAAACTGCCGAAGGCAGGGCAACAGTAGGAGTTATGGCTCAAGGTGAATACGAGTTTGGCACATCAACCGTGGAGTATATGACCGTTATTTCTGGTCAGATGGATGTTATGCTTCCTGGTGAATCAACTTGGAAAACCTACAAGGAGTTTGAAACCTACATTGTTCCCAAAGATGTAAAATTCAAGGTTCGCGTAAATGGCGATACCGCTTATCGTTGCCTTTACAAGTAAAAAAATTAGGGGGAATGATCCCCCTTTTGTATATTTGCCGATAGGAAAATAGTTGCATATCATTGGGGATTATGGCAGGACCTAAAGGATCAAAATACTACGATGTTTTTCTCGACTATTCCATAGTGTTACGTGAACGTAACACTAACCAATCAATTCTTACCCAGGAGCAGCTTTGTTTATTGTTGAATATCGATGAGCTGGAATCAATTGCAGCATCTGCAAAAAAAATGGATATCAGTTACCGTAAAGCATGGGAGTTGGTTCGTAGAGCTGAGGAGGATATTGGTTTTCCGCTTGTGAGCAAGTCGCGGGGTGGCAGTGATGGTGGCAAATCAGAGCTAACTCCCGATGGCAAGCAATTGGTTGATGCATACCGCCAACTCCGAAGCGAGTTCGACGATTCCGTGAAGCGGGTAGTAAAAAATTTCTTCCAAACCATTAATCGTTAGCCCAATGCGCGGCTCTATGTTTCTTATCGTAGCGATGTTCTTTTTAAGCGGCTGTTTCCGTTCAAACACCAACAGCAATACCATTACTATATTCCATGCTGGTAGCCTATCGGTGCCCCTTAAAGCCATAACCGATAGTTTTAAACGGCTTAATCCGGAAGTAACCTTTAACCTTGAGGCAGCAGGAAGTTTAGAATGTGCCCGCAAAATTACTGACCTCAACCGGCAGTGCGACCTGTTTTTCTCGGCCGATTATCAGGTCATAAATAATCTATTGGTTACTAAACATGCCAACTTCGTAATCCCTTTTTCAACTAACCGAATGGTAATTGCCTATTCGCCCAAATCAAAACTTTCCAGCTCCATCAATTCGTTAAATTGGACTTCCATCTTACTAAATCCTAAGGTTACCTATGGGCGGAGCGATCCCAATACCGATCCTTGTGGCTATCGTACTGTTTTTGTACTGCAACTTGCCGAAAAGTATTATGGTAAAAAAGGCTTAGCCGATTCGCTCTTGGCCAAGGATAATCAATTCATTCGACCCAAAGAGGTCGATTTATTAGCCTTGCTTGAAACCGGAGCCATCGATTACCTTTTTATATATGAGTCGGTGGTTAAGCAGCATCAATTACATTACCTTCCTTTACCTGACAGTATAAATCTTGGTAACTTTTCCTTAGCACAGCACTATAGCTCCGTTCAAGTGAAAATAAGAGGGCGTAGCCCCAGCGATTCATTATACATAGCAGGCGAACCTATTGTTTACGCTTTTACAATCCCCAAAAATGCTCCCAACGCCCAGTTAGCCCTTAGGTTTGCCAAGTATTTTCTATCCGATACCGGAGGAATGAGGGTAATTACCCAAATGGGACAGCAGTCGCTTATTCCGTTCAATAGTACTGGGTGTGGTTCAATTCCGAGCGATCTTAAAGTATTTGTGCTTAATAATTAGTGTTGATGTTGCAGAACCGAGTAAATAGTTTTTCGCATTTTCAGTTGGTTCTAACCCTTTTGGGCGCTTTTATTCTTCTATTCATTGTTGCGCCGTTGTTGGGTATGATAATCAGCACACCTTTTAAAGCAATCACCGCAACAGCTGCCGATAGTCAGGTCTTAAACTCGATTTGGCTTTCCATTTGGGTAGCCATGGTAACCTCACTTCTGTTTGCAATTCCAGCTATTCCATTAGCTTATATTTTGGCACGCTACAACTTCCCTCTGAAAAACCTGATAAACGGAATAATCGATTTACCTGTTGTTATTCCCCATTCCGTTGTTGGCATTGCCCTGCTTGGTTTTATTGCGGGCGATGGTTTGCTTGGCAAAACCTTCGATGCTTTTGGCGTAAAGCTTTTGGGAACTCCCTTTGCCATTGCCATTGCCATGGCCTTTGTTAGCTTGCCCTTCCTTGTTAACTCCGCTCGCGATGGATTTCAGCAAGTGCCTGAAAGGTTGGAGCAAGCCGCGCTCACACTTGGAGCATCGCCCTTTCAGGTGTTTTTCACCATATCGTTACCGCTGGCATGGCGAAGTATTGTAACCGGACTTGTAATGATGTTTGCCCGTGGCATGAGCGAGTTTGGAGCGGTTGTTGTTATTGCGTACCATCCCATGGTTGCCTCTGTTATGATTTACGATAGGTTTACTGCGTTTGGTTTAAAATATGCTCAGCCAGCAGCAATCCTTTTCCTCTTTGTCAGCCTTATTGTCTTCATTTCGCTTCGTTTTTTCTCACAAAAAAGGTAAGCCATGCTTGTTGTCGATCAAATATCAAAGCACTTGCCGACTTTTTCGCTTAGCGAAGTAACCTTTAAGGTTTCGCAACCCGATTACTTCATGCTTCTTGGCCCATCCGGATCAGGAAAATCACTTTTACTCCAAATAATCAGTGGGCTTGTTAAGCCCGATAGCGGAAGGATATTTTTTAATGGCAACGATATTACCACAACCCCTGCCGGCAAACGTAATCTGGGCATACTATTCCAGGATTTGGCTCTTTTTCCTCATTTAAGCGTTTTTGATAATATCGCTTACCCGTTAAGGGTAAAAAAACAAAGCATAAGCATTGTAAGGCAAACCGTAAATGATTTAGCCGCACATTTCTCTATTTCCAAGTTGCTAAAACAAAACGTAGCCAGCCTTTCCGGCGGCGAAAAGCAACGGGTGGCGCTTGCCCGAACGCTTGCGTCAAAGCCTTCAATACTCCTGCTCGATGAGCCCCTTTCGGCTGTCGATGCACAGCTTCATTTGGATATAATGGGTATGCTTAGGAGTATTAATCGACAAGGCACTCCTATCATTCATGTAACCCATAACTTCGAGGAGGCCATTTCGCTGGCCAGCAAGGTAGGGGTGCTAAATCAAGGGCAGTTGGTTCAGGTGGGTGAACCGGTTGAGGTATTCCAAAACCCTCGTTCCGAGTTTGTGGCTAAGTTTACTGGTGCCAAAAACTTTTTCAGGGTAAAAGAATTGAATGCAACCCGGAATGGTCTGGTATATGCTGTGTTACCTTCCGACAAAAAAATTGCTTTTTACGCTGATACTATTCTCCCAAAAGGTTTTGTTTGTTTTCCGGAGGATAGTGTTGTGTTATCGACACAAGTAGAGAACCAGAGCGCATTGAATGTTTTCCGTGGAAAGGTAATCGATATATTCGCTCAGCGTTTTGGCTATGAGGTGATTATTGATTGTGGTTTCAGGATTTCCGCTCTAGTTACCAAGGAATCGCTTGAAAAATTGAATATTTTGGCTGGCACCGAGATTTTTGCTGCGGTTAAGGCGAGTGCCGTTAAGTATATCCCCGAAATGTAGCCAGCTGAGCTATTTTTTAAATTTAGGTCTTGCCCCGTTTTGGTAAACCACATGAATAAATCGGGCTGTAAAGAATACTGTCAGGAACGCTATGGCATAGTAACTAAGGGCAATTACAAGGAAGAATGTTACTCCAAAAATTAGTATGCCTTGTATGGCATCAAAAACAGTAAGCAACGTTCCGAACCGGAGACCTGTTTTGAAAATTGAACCTAAGTAATCGTATAGAATGCTGATGGCCAGTAACGACAGTTGTACCCAAACAGCTATGGTAACTATATCGGTACCAAAGTTATTGGCCGATATTCCTTTTGTAATGCTTTCAATGAAGTAATCTTTCCAGTATAGGTAGATAATCCCCGAAAGGAGACCAGCTACAAAGAACGTTACATACGAAACAACGATTTCCTTGACATTAAAGTCGAATCGTTTTTTTAGAAGCTGCTTTGCTTTAACAACAGACTCTTCCACTAAAACCCAAAGCATCAACAAGGCAATGGCTAAAACCCAAAAGTACCATTTGTGCCAATTTGCCAGTTTTTCCAATGATTTCAGGATTTTAGGGGTATTGGGGTATTCTATTTTTTTAAGGTAATCGGTCGATACGTAACCTGTAGCGTAGCCGTTCCGCACCATAATCCAGTATTTATCCGATGCAACTGCAACAATGGTGTCGCCTTGACCAAAGGTGCCCATAATCTCGGAAACTGTCGATGGTGCCGAACGCATGTATAGCGAGCGAGTGGTTACTATATACCTGTCCCGCATACGGTAATTACCCGGTTCAACACATGCTGTAAAAGCAAAAAGAACAATGAACAGAAAAATGTTTCTAACTGAATTGTAGCGCATTATGTCCCAAACCTTTTCCTGTGCAAATGTATCACTTTGCAACAATATAGCCATTGGAAATAGCATTTTTTAATAAACTGCACGACAAATATTTTTTTCCCAACCCAAAGCCTTGCTATGGAGTAATACTAACAAAATACCCTATGATTGAGAAGTAAATAGAGCATTGGAATTCTTAATCTTTTAACCTTTAACTTTTATCATTTTCCCTCATTCTCTCTCCCCCAAGCTACAATCCGAAACTTTCTTAATTTGAATGGT